>CAZOEV010000159.1:0-6311 GCA_964578915.1 uncultured Lentimicrobiaceae bacterium | reverse complement strand
TCTTCAGTGCCTTCGCCTTCTTCGCCTTCGCCTTCTTCTTCTTCATCAGCTCCAGCTCCACGTGCTGTTTTCACATCAGTAATAACGGCACTGCCAGGACTAAGCAGCGTAATATTATCGATGCTCAAGTCTCTCACTTTTACTGACATTCCGATATCGAGTTTCGAAACATTAATTTCTATAAACTCAGGAATATCTTTTACGAGGCCTTTCAGCTTAATTTTAGTAAGTTTTACTTTCAATTTACCACCCTTTAAAACACCAGGAGCAGCTCCTTTGATTTTTACCGGCAATGAAACGGTAAGCGGTTTGCTATCCTGAACCATCAGAAAGTCAGCGTGTAAAAGATTATCAGATAGTGGATGGTATTGCACATCCTGCAAAATAGCATGATACTTTTTACCGTCAATTTCGAGATTTACCAGATAGGATTCCGGTGTGAAAATAATGGGTTTAAATGCTGCAATGTCAGCTGTAAAATGCACTTGCTCCTTACCACCATAAAGCACACAAGGTACTTTTCCGGCATTGCGCACTGCTTTAGCATCTTTTTTCCCTACGTTCTCGCGAAGAGAACCGCTCAATGATACTGTTTTCATACAATTAAAGTTATTAATAATTATTTATTAGAAAATTTGAACAACGAACTGATCGACTCGTAGTTTTCAACCCTTCGGATCACTTCGGCAAACAGTCCGGCTGTTGTCAAAACTTTTATTTTTTCATGTTCCACTTTTAGTGGGATGGTATCCGTTACAACCACTTCTGTAAAAGGAGAATCTTCAATGCGTTTTAATGCGTCTCCCGAAAAGACAGGGTGTGTGCAAAATGCGCGCACACTACTGGCTCCATTATCCATTATTAACTGCCCTGCTTTGGTAATAGAACCTGCCGTGTCAATAATATCATCGATTAGTACAACATCCCGATCTTTTACATCGCCGATAAGAGACATCACCTCTACTACATTCGGTTTTGCCCTTTGTTTGTAGCAGATGACAAATCCGGTATTAAGCATTTTGGCATAAGATGCTGCGCGCCGGGTTCCTCCAGTATCGGGTGAAGCCATAGTTAGGTTTGGCAAATTAAGGCTTTCGATATATGGCACGAAAATATTGGATGCATACAAGTGATCAACCGGAACATCAAAGAATCCCTGAATTTGATCAGCATGTAAATCAATAGTAATTAATCTACTAACTCCCGTTGAGGTAAGCAAATTGGCAACCATTTTTGCGGCAATACTTACACGTGGCTTGTCTTTTCTGTCTTGGCGAGCAAAGCCGAAATAAGGAATTACAGCAATTATTTTTCGTGCCGAAGCCCTTCTGGCGGCATCAACCATAAGCAACAACTCGAATAAATTTTCAGTAGGCGCAAAAGTGGACTGAACCAAAAATACATCGCGACCACGAACATTTTCTTCGAATGAAGGCTGAAACTCACCATCTGAAAAATCTACAACAATGGTTTCCCCTAAGGTAGTGCCATACTTTTCTGCAATTTTATGAGCCAAATACTTGGAGGCTCTCCCTGAGAAAATACTTACAATAGGCTCTGGCATAGCAACTTAAGTTTTATAGGAATCTGACTGCAAAAGTATAAAAATAAGCTTGTATCGCAAGGGGTTTAGGAAAATAATGTTTTGGCTCTTGGTGAAATAGCCAATAAACCTACATAAAAAAACAAGATATCGGTGATGTTTAACCAAAAAAGGAAGCCATCACTGACTTCCATTTTTTCTGTACCCGGAGCCGGGATCGAACCGGCACGAGTGTTACCTCACTGGTTTTTGAGACCAACGCGTCTACCAATTCCGCCATCCGGGCGATAGCGTTTTTACCAAACGGACTGCAAAGTTAATCGTTTTTTTAAAAATACAATTTTTTGTCAACATAATTTCTTGTTCAAAACCACTAATTGAAAAAACAACTCAAAAATGCAATTTTTTTTCAAATATATCAAATTTTTAACTTGTTGATTTATAATAATATAATCATTGACAAACGAATACAAACGACTATATACGTATGTACTTGTTAATCATACGACTAAGGAATACAGGCCGCCATACATTTGCATCATCGTTCATTCACAAACAATTTACCCATTCATTAAACACTTGAAATCATGACACATTTAATAAACAATGTACAGTTGATCGGACGCGCCGGACTGGCTCCCGAAATCAAAACTTTTGAAAAAGACCGCAAGCTGGCACGCTTTAGCCTGGCCACCAATGAGTATTATTACGACCAAAAAGGCGAGCGCCAGGAAAACACCCAGTGGCATAACTTGGTAGCATGGGGCAAAACAGCTGAAATCGTTGAAAAAATCGTTACCAAAGGAAAGGAAATCGCCGTTTCGGGCAAACTCATTAACCGAAGCTGGGACGATAAAGACGGCAACAAGAAATACATTACTGAAGTTGAAATCAGTCAGCTTATGGTTTTTGGAAAAGCCGAACAATCCAAATAAATCCAAACAAACCCGTTATTGAATTAATCACATACCCATTCATTAAACACTTGAAATCATGACACAATTAGTAAACAATGTACAATTGATCGGACGCGCCGGACTGGCTCCCGAAATCAAAACTTTTGAAAAAGACCGCAAGCTGGCACGCTTTAGCCTGGCCACCAATGAGTATTATTACGACCAAAAAGGCGAGCGCCAAGAAAACACCCAATGGCATAACTTGGTAGTATGGGGCAAAACAGCCGAAATCGTTGAAAAAATCGTTACCAAAGGCAAAGAGATTGCTGTTTCGGGCAAACTCATAAACCGAAGCTGGGATGATAAAGACGGCAATAAACGCTATATCGTTGAGGTATCAATTAATCAAATTCATGCCTTTTAAGTCCCTTTAATTGCATAAAAAAACCCGCTCGAAGGCGGGTTTTTTTATAAATATAATTTTTCGCTTAGAGCGGATTGGCAGTAACTCTTGTTTTAATCTCTATTAACAAAGTGTACTGCACATCATCCTGATCGGCGGTTCCGCCAATAGAAACTGTAAATGCATTTTGTGCATTTAACATTGCTTGAACATTGTTCCATTGACCATTAGTATTATCCAGTGTGAGTTTTTTTCCTACCACTAGCGTTTCATTCGTAAAAGTCCAAACGGCGCTACTCATGCCTTCTGAAGCAACTTTAAATTCGGCTGTTTCAAGCACTGTTTCTTTATTGATAGCTGTTACCGTTGCATTAACTTCTTTGATTTCAATCTCTTTTATTAAGTTGCCATATTCTGCAAAATCGGTATTAGCTTTTGGGTCAATTGTAGCTTCACTATAAAAAGAAGCATCAGCATTTCTGGAAGTTTCTGCCGGAATATCAACGTTTAAATCAGTTTTAAAATCAGCGTCAAATTTTACATCAAGTAATTCCTTGGCCTTTTCGCAGCCAGTGCTTGTTACGGCAATAAATGCCAAAAGCATAAAAATTTTTGTAAGTGTCTTCATAAGATAGTAATTGATTGGATAAATTTTGAATTTTATACTGCAAAGAAAACAAAAAAAATCCGCAAAAAGACTAAAAATTTCATTTTAATTAGATTGATTCTATCTAAAATCAATAAAAAACTGCTTCTGAATATTAATAAAGACAATTCAAAAACTTATCTTCTCCAAAATTGTGAAGAAAAAAGGATCAGCACTGTAAAGATTTCTAGCCTACCCATAAGCATCATAAATGACAAAAGCCATTTGGCTACATCAGGCATAAATGCATAGTTATCAACGGGTCCCACATTACCAATTCCAGGACCGATATTTCCAAGACTGGCAATGGATGCTCCAACTGCGGTCTGAAAATCTAGCCCCAAAGCAGAAAGCGCAATCATGCCCATTGAAAAAATCAAAATGTACATCAAAAAAAATGCCATCACTTTATATATGGTGTCCTGCGGCACTGATTTGCGGTTAAAACGCACGGGCAACACCGCATTGGGATGAATTGCTCTTTTCAGTTCCATACGAGAATTTTTGAGCAGCAACAACTGTCTAACGATTTTCATTCCGCCACCCGTGGAACCAGCGGAACCGCCAATAAACATTAGCACGAAAATCAACATCCATAAAATGGTTGGCCACATTAAGTAATTTGCTGTAGCAAAGCCCGTTGTAGTGAGGATGGAAACAACAGTAAACAAACTATCTCTAAAAACCACTTCCACACCGCCGCTTTTTGCTACCAACAATCCAATGGTGATAAGTAGTGTAACTACACCCACAATAAAGAGGTATCCGCGGAATTCTTCGTCTTTAAACACTTTGGAAAGTTTACCATGAAGCGCAAAGTAGTGTAGGGTAAAATTTGTTCCAGCCAAAATCATAAATATAATGATAATATACTGACTATAAGCAGAAAAGGAAGCCACACTATCGTTTTTAGTCGAGAAACCGCCAGTTGCCATGGTAGCAAAAGCATGGTTTATAGCATCGAAAAAGTTCATGTCGCCGGCCCAAAGCAGCAAAATTTGTAACAACGTAAAAAGCACATAAATACCCCAAAGCCTTTTGGCTGTTGCTGTGATTCGTGGATGTAACTTATCATAAGTAACGCCGGGCATTTCGGCCATAAACAACTGCATGCCACCAATTCCCAGAATAGGTAAAATAGCCACCGAAAGCACAATGATCCCCATGCCACCAAGCCAGTGGGTGAGGCTTCGCCAATAAAGCAAATCGTGCGGCATAGATTCAATATCGGTCAGAACTGTAGCTCCAGTAGTTGTAAAACCAGAAATTGTTTCAAAAAAAGCATCAGTAAAGTTTGGTATCGTTCCGCTAATCAAATAGGGTAAAGCGCCAAAAAGCGAAATCAAAACCCAGGTAAAGCTCACAATAATATAACCTTCACGCTTGCCCAAATTGGGTACCGCCTTTCTATTTACCAAAAACAAAAAACCACCAACAAAAATTGTTATTCCAGCCGACAGGGGAATGGCTGTACAGTCCAAATCACAATATAAATAGGTGAAAGGCAATGCCGTTAACATAAACAAGCCTTCAATAATCAGCAGTAAACCAATGATTCTGAGAATGATTGCAAAATTTATTCGACGAAGAGAACTCTTCATGTGCACTTATATTTTTGAAATCTCACTAATGGAAAAGTTTTTCAATTTTATGAATGGCATCCGGAAGCGCAAACACAACAACTTTGTCATTCTCTTCAATCTGAAAATCGCCCATAGCAATATAGCTGTCTTCTCCTCTTACAACTCCTCCAATAATAGCACCATCAGGAATATTGAGTTTTTTGATAGGTTTGCGCGTAACAGCAGATCCGGGACGAGCAATCAACTCCATAGCGTCGGCATCAATTCCACTTAAACATTTTAGCGAAGTAACCTCGGCACCCATAGTATAACGCACCATATAACTGGCTGCAATAAGCTTTTTATTGATAATTGTGTCAATACCAATGTTTTGCGAAATGTCAATATAGTCGATGTTTTCTACCAATGCAATGGTTTTTTTCACGCCATAAGTCCTGGCTTGCAAACAAGTAAGAATATTTGTCTCCGTATTATCCGTTACCGCAATAAAAGCATCGATATTTCTTACATCCTCATCTTCAAGTAGCTGAAGGTTTCTGGCATCGCCATTAATTACCAAGGTATCTTCCAAATAATCTGTGAGAAAAATGCAACGGTCTTTATTCTTTTCAATCAGCTTGATATTCATATCATGTTCAAGCCTTTTGGCTGTGATACGCCCTACCCTGCCGCCACCGATAATCATCACATTATGGATGTCGTGCTGCACTTTTCCGCCCAGACGCAACAAATTATCAATGGCCTCCGGCTTGGTTATCACATAAGCCAAATCGTTTTCCTTAAAGGTGTCGTTGCCATACGGAATAAAAGTTTCGCGCTTGCGATGAACGGCTATAGCTCTAAAATCCAAATGCTTATACTCACTAGCAATTTCATTTAGGCTTTTATCTAGAACAGGAGCTCCTTTTTCTAATTTGATCATAAAAAGCTGCAGTTTTCCTCCCGAAAAATCAAAAACTTCGGTAGCAGCTGTTTGCTTGAGGAGCGTAATAATTTCATGTGCAGCAATATCCTCAGGTGAAACCAGTCCATCAATACCCAATTCTTGGTAGATTTTCCAGCTTTCCGCACTCAGATTTTCCATGGTATTCACCCGGGCAATAACCTTTTTTGCTCCAAGTTTTTTAGCCAAAATGGCCGTCATAAGGTTTATATGTTCATCGTGAACAACCGAAATAACAAGATCGGCTTTGCGCACATTGGCACGCTGCAACACGCCAATAGTAGTAGAATCGCCCAT
>CAZOEV010000158.1:0-6314 GCA_964578915.1 uncultured Lentimicrobiaceae bacterium | reverse complement strand
ACACCGCTCACTATAACCGGAAAAAGTCGGCTGAAACTCCGATTTTTAGTATCGGCATCTTTGCCAAGATAACGTCCGATAAGGTATTGCGGAAAGGAATAAATGCGATCGCGTGCTCCATCATCCCTGATTTTTTCGGCATAGCGAAGCATCAGCATAAAACCTGCCACATAAGCAATGCCAATTCCCACTGCCGCAAAACCGGAAATATATCCCATGGCGATAAGGCCAATGGAAGTTCCGCCTCCCACAAAGGTGGCAAGCGTTGTAAAAACAAGCGGAATCAGACGCGTTTGTCGGTTGTTGACCAAATATGTTTCCGGGTCGTTACTGCGCAAATGGCGCATGGCCAACACAATAACTACCACAAGATAAACAGACATCCAGAACAACAACCAACCCATCAGCGTAGCTATTTTTTGACAAAACTTTCCTGATAAACTTTGTCGGCATTTTGCAGCTGCAGGCTATAAACCCCTGGCGCAAGTTTTTCCAAATTCACTTTGTAAGGATTGTTTTTCGAGAGGCTTACCTCTTTTTGAATGACCGCTTTTCCGGTGGCATCGAAAATAGAAAGTTCTGCATTTCCATCAATTTCAGAAGTGCTTAAATTCAGGTAATCACTGGCCGGATTAGGATAAAGAAGCAGCACATTTTGTTCGGCTTCAGGCCTATTTTCCACCGAGGTGTAAATAGCCTTTTCCCAGTTTGCAGCAAACAGTCCTCTGCCGTGAGAAGCGGCAATTACCGTATTATCGCTCAGACGCATACGCAGCATATCGGTGCGCACATTACCCATTCCTTCTGTTGCCGGATACCAATCGGGATTTTCTTCGTGCAGCATATTTGTTGTCCATACCCCCGTTTCGGTAGCAATCATGGCCTGGCCAGAGTTTTCGGGATGCAGCAAAGCCCAACGCACCGGCATATCAGGTAGATTACCTTGTCTTTCCATCCATTCATTGCCACCATCATAAGTGAGCCAAATGCTCGACACGCCATAGTTTGAGAAACTAACCAGCAAGGTATCATCGGAGCCGCCAACAGAAACTGCTGAAACGCTCGCCAGCGGAAAGTCGGGACTGCCAATTTCGATGGTTTCGGGAAAAGCTTGTGCGTTTTCTACTTTATACAAACGGCCGGCTCCTGTGCCTACAAAAAGCGTGCTGGTAAAAGCTAGGGAATGTTTAGACCAGGCAATATGTGAGAAAGGAACCGTATTAAAAGTGCCTAAATCAATAAAACTGCCTGAAACAGACTCGCCTACGCCAGAAACTCGGTAAAGCTTTCCGGCAAAATTACCTAAGAAGTCAACCGCATTGGCATAAATAATATTATTACGGTAGTCATAATCGGCAGGCGAAACAAAAGTTCCTGATTCGCCGTCAATATAATCGTTGTTATTATTGTTCTTAAATGTATAATAGCGGTTATAATAGATTGAAGTGATAAAAATATTGGATTCGTCTTGATCCCAGAAGCTTGTAGCACCATCACCTCCGCTCACCATATCATTGATATCGAGTGTGCCACCAGTATATTTTAAGCTGCCGTTATCCTGCAAACCACCGATATATTGTTCGCTACCTGCATTGGGATTGATATCTCCGCTATAAAACTGCAAGGTGTTGTAGTTTTGATTCCTTTCGGCGAAGGTAGGAATGCTTAGTTGCGCATTCTCTGAAAGGAAAATCCCGCCATCGCTGCCAAAAATAGCTGTGGTAGGGTCTCCGGGTCTAAACTCAATCGCATGTTGATCGGCATGAACATATTCATCACCGCCACCATAATACATGAGTGCCCAATCAGATATGTGTGACCAATTCTGTCCGCCGCTTGTACTCTTCCAAAGGTCGAGGCCGCCGGTAAAAATATGATTTGGATTGTCGGGATTTACTTTCAGAATAAAAGCATGCCAGGCTAGTGTACTCCAATCGCTGGCAGGCTTATTCATGGATGTCCAGCTTTCACCGCCATCGGTTGATTTCACCATATAACGTCCGCGATAATGGTAAAAACCATTTGCGTCGTTCAGATAGCCGGCAGCAAATTGTGCATAAACCACATTGGGATCGCTTGGAGCGCTGGCAACGATCGTCCGCGCCGGGATGTTGTAATAGCCTTCAGTAGCAATGGAAATGTTATAATCTGCAAAAGCCGTCCAGCTTCCCGCAGTTCCATCATCTGACCAAAGAATTGTTGCTCCACCTTTTTTCTGCAGATTTTCAGAGGTTCCCACGAAAATTCGTCCATTAGAAGCCACCTCAATCATTGCAGGAGCATAGAACTCGCCCGGACTATCTGGAATTTCTGGCAGCACCTGCTCCCAGCTTATGCCGCCATCTGAGGAACGATACAAACCATCAGAAGGCTCACTTTGTTGGTTTTCGCCCTGATAGCTTCCAGAAACCACGGCAGCATACAAAACTCCGATTCCATTTTCGTCGCGCACGGCAACATCCGTTACGTAAGCAAAATCGGCAGTAGAAGGCAGCAGCTCCCAGTTGTCGCCACCATCAACTGATTTAAAAATCCCCATTCCTAAGCCTGTTGATTCACGGTAAATTAAGCGGGCAGTTTGTGCCTCACCGGTTCCGGCATACATCACCAGCAGATCGGTAGGATCGTAAGTGAGGCTGCTGATGGCCATATTGGGATAAAAATCACCTATTGGTTCCCAATCTTCGCTTAAATCAAGGATGTCATAGTTAACCCAAAGGCCACCTGTTACGCCACCTGCGAAAACTTTTTTGCTTTGATTGTCATTCGGGTCAAACATCAGCGCGCGGGTGCGGCCACCCATATCAGCGCGTGTTCCCTGCCAGGTAATGCCAGCATCGCGCGATGAATGCTGTTCCAGCTCAAGCGCCCGCTCATACGCGGCGTACTGCCGTTTTACAGGCACATAGCCCAAGGCTGGATCAAGTGTTTGAAAATAATTTTGCAAAGCAGCCACATCCGGGCGATCCACTTTATTGATGGTGTCGAGCTCACGCGAATCGGTGGGCAACTGCTTCAGCACCTCGTGCAATTGCTGCTCATAAGCCATGCGTTCCGCATCAGCCGATGGTTTTTCGGGCTTATTAAACCACATAAAAACAGCAGTTATCAGGAGCAAACTCAAGGCAATCAGGGAAATCTTTTTCATAGGTCTTAAATTAATTTAATTCTTATACTTTAGCATTTGGCAGCGGCCAAATTGATGGGAAATGAGGTGTTAATGCCCAAACACGCATCAGCCAAAGGCGGAAACAAAAGTACAAGATTTTTTTATGGTGTATTATGCTGAATTATAAGCTAAAGGAAATCACGGGGAGTTTTTTTAGACCCTTGGGGTTTTGAAAACCCCAAGGGTTGAATAAACACCATAGGACTTCAAAACCTTGAATATGAAAGCTGTGAAAGCAAAGTCAGGGCTAAAGCCCGTTGCGCTATGCGATGCAGTAACCACTGGCCTAAAGGCCAGGGTTAATCAAGAGGCTTCAAGATGACTTTTAATGTTTTGTAAACATAGTAACGTTTTCATGTCCTTGTGCCTCGGACGATGAAAAGTTAGATTACGTAATATTGACTTTTGAACGTCCACAGGACTTCAAAACGTCAAATAGAAATTCATGAAAATATAATTATCGTTCCCCTATCTATCTACCACACAAATCCTTTCCATTATTGCATACATTTTTTGTAATTTCGCGGCCTAAAATTCATTGAATCAATCTCTATGTTCAGAACTCACAGCTGTGGCGCATTGCGCCTTTCGGATATCAATAAAGAAGTAATATTAAGTGGTTGGGTGCAGCGTGTGCGCGACAAAGGCGGTCTGTTGTGGATTGACTTGCGCGACCGCTATGGCATCACGCAAATATTTCTGGAAGAAGGAGTTAGCTCACCTGAAATATTCAGTCAGGCGCGTGAACTGGGCCGCGAATATGTGATTCGTGTTAAAGGCACAGTGGTTGAACGCGAATCGAAAAATCCCAATCTGCCCACGGGCGAAATAGAGCTGAGACCCGCTAGCTTGGAAGTGCTCAACGGCAGCAAAACACCTCCGTTTACCATCGAAGATAAATCGGACGGCGGCGATGAGCTCCGCATGAAATACCGCTACCTTGATTTGCGGCGCAATCCGCTAAAGGAAAACCTGATGCTACGGCACAAGCTAGCACTCGAAACCCGCTCCTATCTTGACAGCCAAGGCTTTCTGGAAATTGAAACGCCTTACCTGATCAAATCGACTCCCGAAGGCGCACGCGATTTTGTGGTGCCTTCGCGTATGAATCCCAATGAATTTTATGCCCTGCCGCAATCGCCTCAAACCTTCAAACAAATTTTGATGGTGGCCGGCTACGATCGCTATTTTCAGGTAGTACGTTGTTTCCGCGATGAAGACCTGCGCGCCGACCGTCAGCCAGAGTTTACGCAGATTGATTGCGAGATGGCTTTTGTGACCCAAGAAGAAGTACTCAATACGTTTGAAGGCATGGCACGTCATCTTTTTAGTAAAGTAAAACGCGTTGAGATAGGCGATTTTGAGCGGATGGATTACGCCAGCGCGATGAAGCTTTACGGTTCCGATAAGCCCGATCTGCGTTTTGGGATGGCTTTTGAAGAGCTTAACGACCTAGCTCAAAATCACGGCTTCAAGGTGTTTGACGATGCCGAGCTGGTAGTTGGCATAAAGGCAGAAGGCTGCGCTGAATTTACCCGCAAGCAATTGGATGCCCTTACAGATTTTGTGAAACGTCCGCAGGTAGGCGCCAAAGGACTAGTTTATGTGAAAATGAATACCGATGGCAGTATCAAATCATCGGTAGATAAGTTTTACAGCGCTGAAGTATTGCAAAGCTGGGCCGATCGTTTTGAAGCCAAAGCGGGTGATCTTTTGCTGGTGCTTTCCGGCGATGCCAATGCCACCCGCAAACAACTTAATGAGTTACGTTTAGAGATGGGAAATCAATTGGGATTGCGCAAAGGAAATGTGTTTAAACCTATGTGGGTAACAGATTTTCCACTGTTGGAATGGGACGAAGATACCCAACGCTATTACGCTATGCATCACCCTTTTACCTCACCAAAACCAGAAGATATTGCCCTGCTGGAAACCGATCCCGGAAAAGTGCGCGCCAACGCTTACGATATGGTTATCAATGGTGTGGAAATTGGCGGCGGTTCTATTCGTATTCACGATCGTGAGCTGCAACGCAAGATGTTTAGCATACTTGGATTTTCTGATGAAGAAGCCCAAAATCAATTTGGATTTTTGATGAATGCCTTCGAATATGGTGCGCCGCCTCACGGAGGTATTGCGCTTGGTTTTGATCGGCTTACGGCCATGTTTGCCGGCCTCGATAGCATCCGCGATGTGATTGCATTCCCGAAAAACAATAACGGACGCGATATGATGATTGATGCGCCTTCGCGAATAGCTGATGCGCAGCTGGAAGAGCTTTATCTGTCGTTAAAACCGGCAAAGCACTGATATTTAAAAGTTTAGTTCGCGTTTGAGGTCTTTGATGCGGCTTTTGCTGAGGTTTACCTGATTGCCGTTTGATAGGATAATCATATAACTTTCGCGCCCATATTGTTCCATTTTTTTGATGTGTTTGATTTGAACGATATGCGAACGGTGAATACGAATAAACTGATCAGCAGGCAGATGTTGTTCTAAAAATCCCATTGTTTCCTTTTTCATAAAACGGCCAGCATCGGTGTGAATCATTACGTAATCGTCCTGTGCCTCAAGCTGAATAATATCTGCAATGGGAATAACATGAATTTGCGAGCCGTTTCTTACCACGATGCGTTCGATGGTTTCCTGTTGGTCATGTAAGTTTTCTACCAGCTTTTTCAGGGGAGATTGTTCAGGTATTTTTCGCCTAAAGCGATCCACGACCTTATCAATAGCCTGATGTAGCCTGTCTTTTGAGAAAGGTTTCATCAAATAATCAACCGCATTCATTTCAAAAGCTTTGATTGCATATTGGTCGTAAGCCGTGGTGAAAATAATCTCCGGCACATTGTCATCGAGCAGCTCAAGCAATTCAAAACCAGTGAGTTTAGGCATTTGAATATCAAGAATAAGTAGGTCGGGTTTATTGTCGTTTATGGCTTTGAGACCGCTAAAGCCGTCGGCATATTCCCCAATCACTTCTATGGCCGGATGATCAGCCAGAAAGCCCTGTAGCAACATGCGGGCGGGAGCTTCGTCTTCGATTATCAGGGTGCGAATGGCAGCTTTCATAAGTTAGTTTATTTACTCTTGAAAGAAAAGGCCAAATACTGCGTTACTCTCGTTTTTGAAACAGTCATTTACC
>CAZOEV010000157.1:0-6364 GCA_964578915.1 uncultured Lentimicrobiaceae bacterium | reverse complement strand
ATTGTTTTTGTACCACTTTTTGCGCTTGCTGGAAGAAAAAGAGCCGGAAAACAAACCTGGACGGGCATCGCCTTAGCCACCATCGGATTGTATTTTATTTCTGCTTACCCAGGCGTTACAATGCAAACCGGCGATTTATTGGTTTTAATCAGCGCAGTTTTCTGGGCTTTGCATCTTATTGTTCTATCGTATCTAAGCCCTGGCTATGATTTTCGCTTATTGGCTATTTCGCAATACGTTTTTGTTGGTGTACTAAGTTTAGGTATTGGACTATTATGGAATGAAAGCTTTAACTGGGCAAGCATACAAGGTGCGATGTGGCCTTTGCTTTATGCTGGAATTGCCTCTGTAGGAATTGGCTACACACTACAACTTACTGGACAGCGCACAGTTAGAGCCGACCATGCGGCACTAATTTTAAGCCTTGAAGCCGTTTTTGCGGCTTTTGGTGGCTGGCTTCTGCTTTCAGAAGACCTTAGCACAACCGGAATAATCGGCAGCATATTGATGCTAGCCGGCGTTATAGTAGCACAAATATCTTTTTCCAGAAAGATAAAGAATGCAAAAACTAAGTGATTTAAGTTTACCGAATTAAATCGAAACCTTTGCCATAAACACCCATCACCGTATTAAGCGAAACAAAAGCTTCTGGGTCTTCATCACGCACAATGCGGAAGATTTGTGGCGATTCCATCTTGCGTACAATCACCATAATAATATCGTGTTCTGACTTGGAATACCAGCCCGTTCCCTTTATAAATGTCACGCCACGGCCAGTTTCATTGCCAATACGGTCTGCAATTTCATTGGCCTTGGCCGAAAAAACAAATAGCTGAACCGACTGCTTATTACCCGTTAACACCAAATCAATGGTATAACTGGCAACTCCCATCACAACAAAGCCATAAACCAAGGTTTCAACACTTTGCAAAATAATATAAGAACTGGAGATAATAAAAACATCAATAAAAAGTATGATTTTTCCAGGGCTGATATTGCGGTATTTATTCACTAACATAGCCACAATATCTGTTCCGCCGGTACTTCCGCCCTGCGTAAAAATTATACCAACGCTAGCTCCACCCAAAATACCTCCAACAATAGCCGAAAGAAACTTATCAGCAACCAAAGGCTCTGTAAAATACATTTGAAGCAAAGAGAATGAAACCGACAAGACAGCGATTGAATACACCGTTTTTACGCCGAAACCAAAGCCCAACACACGCAATGAAACCAGCACCAGAACAACATTGACAGCGAAAATTGTGATACCTGTTGAAAGACCTGTTGACCAAAAAATTAAGGTAGCAATACCGCTCACACCTCCACCCAGCAAGTCGTTGGGAATAAGAAAGGCCGTCCAACCAAAAGCCATTATCAAGAGGCCAAAGGTGATAATTGCGTATTGCTTGAAATGATCAAAAAGGGTTTGTTTAACTGCCATAATCATGTGGATTAATTGAATTTTTGCTCGTAAAAAACTTTCCGTAAAATAGCACAAGGTCGAAAAAATAAAAAAAAGCCAACAATCAATTGACTATTAGCTTTTATAAAGATGTACCCGAGGCCGGACTCGAACCGGCACGGCCGCAATGGCCAAAGGATTTTAAGTCCTTCGTGTCTACCAATTCCACCACTCGGGCTGGATCTGACGAACACATCCTTTCAAAAAAAATCCCGAAACTAATCGGGATTTACTCAGAGCGGAAAACGAGACTCGAACTCGCGACCCCGACCTTGGCAAGGTCGTGCTCTACCAACTGAGCTATTTCCGCATTGCTTTTTTGGAGCTGCAAATGTACACAAGTTTTAAGATTCTACGCAAATTTTTTGAAATATTTTTCGATAAAAAACTGACTACCCTTATTTATTACTTTCCAGTTCCGAGCAGCTTTTTGATTTCGTGCAATTTAAGCAAAGCTTCTACTGGCGTTAAGGTGTCGATATTTGTGTTTAAAATATCATCTTTTATTTGCAAAAGCAGCGGATCATCCAACTGAATAAAGCTCAACTGCATATCATCGGCAGCATGTTGCTTAGATGATGTCTTTTCAAGTGCAGCGCCAGCATGTGTTTGCTCTAGCATGCCAAGCAATTTATTCGCCCTGTCAATCACTTTACGCGGCATTCCTGCCATTGCCGCCACATGAATTCCAAAACTATGTGCACTCCCACCCTTTTTAAGCTTGCGCAAAAAAACCATTTTGTTAGCCATTTCCTTCACCGAAACATGGTAATTTCGGATGCGGGAAAAAGAAGCAGCCATCTCGTTAAGCTCGTGATAATGTGTTGCAAACATCACTTTGGCACGGTAAGACGGATGATCGTGCAAAAATTCGGTAATTGCCCAAGCAATGCTAATTCCGTCGTAAGTACTTGTTCCTCTGCCAATTTCATCGAGCAACACAAGGCTTCTACCCGAAATATTATTCAAAATACTGGCCGTTTCATTCATCTCGACCATAAAAGTAGATTCGCCCGACGAAATATTATCACTGGCACCTACGCGGGTAAAAACTTTGTCAACAATACCAATATCGGCTTGAGCAGCAGGTACAAAGCTTCCCATCTGTGCCATCAGCACAATCAAAGCGGTTTGGCGCAGCAATGCAGACTTTCCTGACATATTTGGCCCGGTAATCATCATTACCTGCTGGCCTTTATGATCCAGATACACATCATTGGCAATATAAGACTCGCCAGGCGGAAGCTGTTGTTCAATCACCGGATGGCGCCCTGCCTTGATATCAATCGCATAACCATCGTTTAATGTAGGTTTTATATAATTGTACTTTTTGGCAGTTGTAGCAAAACTTATCAGGCAATCTAAACGAGCTAATAAACTAGCATTTAGCTGAACAGGTGCAACAAATTCTGCTGTGGCAGTAACCAATTGCTGATACAAATGCAGTTCAATCTGCTGAATTTGATCTTCTGCACCCAGAATTTTTTGTTCGTACTCCTTTAATTCTTCTGTGATATAACGTTCCGATCCTGTCAAAGTCTGTTTCCTAATCCATTCCGTTGGCACCTTGTTTTTGTGCACATTAGTAACTTCCAAGTAATAGCCAAAAACATTGTTATAACCCACTTTTAAGCTTGAAATACCTGTGTTTTCCATTTCCCGTTTTTGCAATTGCTGCAAAAAGTCCTTGCCTGTTCGTGCCAGTCCGCGCAGCTCATCGAGCTTGTCAGATACATTTGCACCTATTATATTGCCTTTTGAAAGTAAGGCCGGCGGTTCAGCTGTCAATTCTTTTAAAATACGACTGCCAATGATTTGACACGGATTAAACTGTTCCGACAATTTTACAAGTCCAATATTGCCCGAGTTTTGGCACTTTTCTTTGATGACACTCACTTGCTCCAACGCTTTAGCAATCTGCTGTAATTCGCGTGGATTTATCCTATTAAGCGACACCTTAGAAATCAATCTTTCCAAATCGCCTGAGAGCCTGATAGCTTCAGAAATTTCTCGCGTAAGCTCCTGCTTATCAAGCAAAAATTCCACGATTTCATATCTTGCTGTCACCTGATTTTTATCTTTTAACGGTAACACAATCCAACGACGCATTAACCTGCTCCCCATGGGCGAAACCGTGCGATCGAGGATATCAAGCAGCGTTTTGGCATCGGGATTCAAAGGAGCAATCATTTCGAGGTTGCGTAAGGTAAACTTGTCGAGCCACACAAACTGACCTTCATCAATACGCGACAAATTTGAGACGTGATCAATTTTATCATGATGCGTTTCGAGCAGGTAATGCAGGGCTGCTCCAGCGGCAATAATTCCTTCCGAAAAACCTTCAACGCCAAAACCTTTTAGTGAAATAGTCTTAAAATGTCGTGTTAGCACATCTTGTGCAAAGTCTGCTGTGAAAACCCAATCGTCAAAAACACTCAAATAAAAGCGATCGCCGTAAGTTTCCACAAAGGACTTCCGCTTATTGCGCTGCACCACCACCTCGCTTGGTCGAAGGCTTTGCAGCAGTTTATCAACATATTCTTCATTGCCCTGCGCCACAAAAAACTCGCCAGTTGAAATATCCAGAAAAGCGATACCTGTTGCAGCTTTATCAGGATGAATAGCTGCCAAAAAATTGTTCTCTTTTTGCTCGAGAACGTTATCGTTGTATGAAACTCCAGGAGTTACCAACTCCGTAACGCCGCGTTTAACAATCGTTTTCGTAAGTTTTGGGTCTTCAAGCTGATCGCAGATAGCCACTTTTTGTCCTGCTTTAACCAATTTGGGTAAATAGGTGTCCAGAGAATGATGTGGAAAACCTGCTAACTCCACGTAACTCGCAGCTCCATTGGCTCTTCGGGTGAGCACAATACCTAATATTCCGGCAGCTTTGATCGCATCCTCACCAAAAGTTTCATAAAAATCACCCACTCTAAAAAGCAGCAATGCATCAGGGTATTTCGCCTTGATTGCGTTGTATTGCTTCATTAAAGGGGTTTCTACTGCACTCTTTTTATCATTGGCCATTTAAAGCAATTTTCGTCTGTAATCGAACTCACAAAGATAGGATTCAAAAGATAAATACCACCTACATTCTTTTTTTTTATCCTTTTTCAAATCTTTTATTCTCTAAAAGAATTAGGTGTAATAGCTAGCTTTGTTGTCTTGTAGAAGCTTTAAAATACTAAATTTGCTTCAAAAACTTTGAAAAAGCTAAGCCTAGAACAACTTAATAGAATTAACACAGAAGAATTTAAGGCGTCAGAAAAGATGCCGTTAGTATTGGTTTTAGATGATATCCGATCGCTTCACAATATTGGCTCAGCCTTTCGCACGGCAGATGCTTTTCGGGTAAGTAAAATCTATTTGTGTGGAATAACCGCATCACCTCCCCACCGCGAAATCCACAAAACAGCACTCGGTGCAACAGAAAGTGTGGACTGGGAATACTTTGAAAACATTGAAGATATCCTACAAAATCTAAAATCATCAGGATTTGCCATATATGGTGTTGAGCAAACTGACAGCAGCATCCTATTGAATGATCTTAACTATGAATCCAATAAAACTGCTCTAATCATTGGCAACGAAGTACATGGCATAAGCGATAAAGCATTGTATTATTGCGATTTAGCTATCGAGATACCCCAAGCAGGCACCAAACATTCGCTTAATGTTTCGGTATGTACAGGAATTGTTTTATGGCATTTTTTTTCTCGTTGGAAATCAATATTGTAACTAAACTTGTGTTTTTTCGTAAACAGTTGTATATTGCATAAAAATTATAATAACATCTTGATATAAGACAATAAATTGCTACTTTTGCAAAAAGTTCTATCTTTAAACCAACTATTAATTATTGACAATAAATGGCATATTTATTGTTGCTTAGAAAATCCTATTAAAATTGATTAAACACTTAATTATTAACGTTATGAAAAATCGTTTTTTACCTTTTAAAGTGATGCTAATCGCGCTTTTTGCTTTGGCTCCTTTAGCTTTTTTTGGCCAAAATGCCGATGAAGGCAAAACTGACAATAGATCATCTTTCTCGCCATACTGGCATATAACAGGTGAAATTGGCCCAACTTGGTCACATGCTGATGTAAGCAAGTATAACTTTGCACCAGATTTTGGCAACACCAATATCAATGGTGCCTTAGGATTTGGCCGTCAATTGTCACCTATTTTCAATGTATATGGAAAAATTGAAAGAGGCTTTTTTGAAGGTGAACGCGAACAAGTTCCAACCGGCTCTGTTCCAAATGCGCTTTTTGGAAGAGATATGCGCTTTGAAAACGATTATTTTGGTGGTAATCTTAACGTTGGTGTTAACCTTTCCAATTTATTTGCTGGCTACAAAGACAGACTTGTTAGCTTTAGTGCCCACCTTGGTGTTGGTCAAGCTCAATGGAAATCTGTTACTTATGACCTAAATACAGATGCTGAATTGATGCGCAATGGTTATGAAGGCACAAAATCAGGTGGTACCGCAGGTGGAATCAGCGAAAGAAATGTTGATTTGACGGTTCCTGCTGGTCTAGACATTAACTTTAATGTAAGCGACAAATGGGATATCTATGGTGATTACACTTACAACTGGATGACTACTGACCACGCTGACGGCGCTATCAAAGGCGCTATGGAAGTTAAAAACGATGTTTTCTCTCATTTTAACATTGGTGCTCGCTACAAATTTGGCGGCTCAAACTTCAAAAGCATGGCCAGAGACTTTGGGAAAGTTGAACTACAGGTTATCCCTGAAGTACTTGAAGAACAAGGCG
The DNA here is from genome assembly GCA_964578915.1 of uncultured Lentimicrobiaceae bacterium. Lineage (GTDB taxonomy): Bacteria > Bacteroidota > Bacteroidia > Bacteroidales > F082 > UBA5536. The sequence goes on along the minus strand of CAZOEV010000157.1, from coordinate 115 downwards.
ACAGCGTAATGGTTACCATCAAAGGAAACTTCCCTCCAAAATATTTCAACAAAAAAGCTGTAATGAACTTCACACCTGTATTGGTGTATGAAGGTGGCGCAACGGCATTTGAGCC
>CAZOEV010000156.1:0-6381 GCA_964578915.1 uncultured Lentimicrobiaceae bacterium | reverse complement strand
CCTATCAGTAATTCAGGATTATTAAAATGTTCACTTTGAGTATTGTACTGCGCTTTGATGGAAACCGAAAATGTAAGCATCAATGCGATCAGAAAGGAAATATTTTTCATGGTGATGGAATTGAGTATGCAAAGGAAAAGATTTTTCATGAGTTTAGAAGGCTTATTTGTTCAGAGATCAAATGAAATGCCTTCGATTAGATGATTCATTTTTATAGGCGCTTTGGCTCAGTTGGCAGCATGTTTCAATTTCTAAGCAGTTAGGCTTTTGTTTCTGGCTTAGCTTTTAGGCCTTAGCTTTTACAATAGTAATCATTGTAGGCAATAGTTGTTTTAAAGCCGCACTAGTGACAGTAAAAAATATTAACTTTGCAGGCCTAAAATCTCTCCGTAGCTCAGTTGGCAGAGCAGCTGACTCTTAATCAGCGGGCCGCAGGTTCGAGCCCTGCCGGGGAGACTTGGAAAACAGGAAGTTATAAGAAATTGTAGCTTCCTTGTTTTTGTTTAAATCACAAAGGTTTCGAAAACCTTTGTGATTTAAAATATAAATCTGCCAACAACGTGAAAGCTGGGAGTTTGAAAATCATTTCGTAAATCAACTTAAATTGAATACGCTATTTTCTTTTTTGGTGTTTTAAATTCCTGCCAGAAGTTCAAAGCGTATGCCATAAAACTGAATACCCATCTATGAAGAAATAATTTCTATATTTGGAGGGTAATTTAAAATGCTTCAGCTAATGAGAAGGCCGTGATCAGAGTGGTAATTGATTTCCAAGTCAATACTCAAAATTTGTATGCGGAAGTTTGCTTGTGACCCAATTTGAAATAAAGGGAAATTAGCAATTTTCAGCTGTTCTACTTAATTTGAATAGATTTTTTAGGAATTAAATTTCACAGGAAAATCAACGGTTCGAAGGTAAAAGAGAGTAATTATTAACATTTAATAAATAACATTATGGCTAAAGGTCAAGACGCAAAGAAAAACGTTAAAAAGGAGGCTGCTAAAACTCCAAAAGAAAAAAAAGAGGAAAAGAGATTAAAGAAAGCGGGTAAAGGCTAATCTTTTCCGGAAAGCTAAGGGTCTGTTCACTATATTTGGGAACAGACTCTTAGTTAATCATAATCTAAATCGCACTATAACAGCTTTTTAGATAGGATTTGTTGTGTAACCTAAACTAGGTTAGAAATGTAAATTGAAACCAAATATTGAATAACGTGAAAAAGATTAGTTTCTCTTTAATTACACTATTTTTATTTGTTTTGTTCTCATGTGAAAAGAAGGAATCAGAAATTAAATTCACAATCGACACTCCTAACGAGTTCTCAGTTTCTAAAGGCGATTTTGCTGATAAGATTATTATTGAATGGAATAATCCGCCAAAATCTGAAAACACAGAGATTTTCAGATTTGATTCAACTTTATTTGAATACAAAAGCATTGGTTTTTCAGAAACTTCAACTTTCGTTGATACGATAGCATTTATACCAAATGCTTTTTATTACTATAAAATTAGAGTTTATAATTCATCTGACGAGATTAGTGATTTTACAAACTATGACTATGGCTATATATCTGATTTTAAAGCTCCCGTAATAACAGACATCGGTTATGGTGCATCTGATAGCAGTATAGAAATAGTGTGGAATACCATAAATGGTGCTGAATATTATGCTGTTTTTCGTTCAGACAATACGGAAGATTATGCCAATATAGGAACGACAGAATTAAATAGCTATGCTGATTCGGAAAATTTAGTTGCAGGTAAAACTTACTTTTACAAAATAAAAGCAATAAATACTGAACTGGGTAATTCAAATTTTAGTGTGGCAGATAGCGGCTATATTTTGGAAAAGTATGCTTATGTAACTTCATTTGGTGATTTTAATTCTGGGTATGGAATTGAATTTGATGAAAACAACCAGATTTATGTTAGCGATAATCAATCGGGAAATATAAAGATTTATGATAGTGATTACGCTTTTGATAGACAATTAGTATCTACAGGTAAAACGCTTAGAGGCCTAAGTTGGTCAATTGATGGAGACTTGTTAGTAGTAAATTCAGGAGATGGAAGCTTGTTAAAAGTTGATGATTCTGGAAATACACTAGCGGACTTTTTTGTGTCGAATTCTTTTATGTTAAGAGAAACAGCCATAGATTCAGATGGTAATATTTATATTACTGATGTTACTAATAACGATATAGTCAAGTTAAATTCATCAGGTGATTTTGTTAAAAAGTGGAAAATGAAACAAGTAAGTGAAGGCAGTTCATTCTACACAAGTGGTTTAGAAATAATAGATAATCAGGTTATTGTAAGCGGTGTTAACGAAAGTAATTCTATTGAAATATATGATATCGATGGAAATTTTATTAACCAATGGGAGTTTAGGTATGCAGCAGCTTACATCTCTAAAGATATGAGTGGTAATTTGTATTTTGCATGTTTCAATAGTAATGTGATAAAGACAGATTCAAAGGGGAAAATATTAGCATATATTGGAGACGATAAACTCCAGAGATGTATGTCGGTGAATGTTAATTCAGCTGGTATCGTATTTGCATCTGACGAGAATCAATCTAACCAGATACATGTATTTACCAAGAATTAATAGCCTGGCAGCTTACGGCAATTTGAATAAGCAATGGCTGGTAAAGTACTAAATATCAAATCTTGTAACCTGCATTTCAGATAGCAATATTGATTATTAAGGTTTGACGGGAAAACATCACCTAAACTGTCAACCTGAATTTATTTTATTGTTAACAAACTCAACAAGAAACCAAATGAAAATAGGATTAATATTTCCAAATAAAGACAGAAAAGACAAAACCATACATGTTGGATTGGGATATATTGCTTCCTATGCAAGAATTGAACATTCTGATGTGGAGTTTTCACTTTTGGACACTAGGGTGGCGACAAAGCGAGAGACGAAAGAATTCTTTCAAAAAGAGTACGATTTAATTGGCATGACTGTATTGTCGCCAGTGTACCATGAAGTAATAGCGGTTTATAATTATGTTCGATTAATCAAACCGAAAACCCCTATCTGTTTGGGAGGATCTTACGTAACTACGATTATGGAAGAGGTGTTTGAGGAAACACCAGCTGATTTTGCTGTATATGGTGAAGGAGAGATAACATTTTCAGCCTTAATAAATTACCTCAAAGGCAACGAAAAAATTGAAAACATTAAGGGCTTGATATATAGCAAGGATAATCGACTAATTACAAATGAACCAAGAGAGCAAATTAAGGACTTGGACACAATTCCTTACCCGGCTTTTGACTTATTCAAAATGAATCGGTACCCAATGCACAGGGTTGTCACAAGTCGCGGTTGTCCTTTTAAGTGCGTGTTTTGTAATTCTTCCTCTATTTGGCTGGGTAAATGGAGAAAAAGAACTCCAGAAGCAGTTGTAGATGAAATCGAATATCTGATAAGAAACCACAAAAAGAAGACGGTGTTTTTTAACGACAATAGTTTCAATATTGACCTCAAACGCGTTGAAGAATTCTGTAACCTGATAATCAGTAGAAAACTTAAATTTCTTTGGACAACACCAGTTAGGGCTGAATTAATTACACCAGAGATTGCTTTCCTGATGAAAAATTCGGGCTGCTATAATGTTGGTGTCGGGATAGAATCTGCAAATAATGGGATTCTAGAAAAAATGAAAAAGAAGAATACTATTGAAGCGGTGCAAAAAGGAATTAAAATATTTAAGGACGCTGGGATTGAAGTGCTTGGACAATTTGTGATTGGGAGTCCGGGTGACACTTACGAAACGGTTAAAGAATCCATTGAATTTGCAAAAAAATCTGATTTAGATTTTGTGATGTTTTATTCCATACTACCATTCAAAACTACCGAGCAATGGGATTTTGTGTTAAATCATGGAGAATTTTTTGAAAAAACTATCCACGAATACCATAGTTTAAAACCTCGAATTGTTTTTGAAACACCTGAATTTTCTTACGAAGAAAGGTTGAAAGCAATTGAATTGGCCAAAAAGGAAGGCTTTTACTCGGACTCAAATGATAGGAGTGTTTTATTTGACTTAGCTAAAGATTTTGCCAGCAAAATGCAGCAAGTTTTGCCTGATGCGATTTCGCGAAAATTATATATTGTAGTTAAAAACGTTTATAGAAAAAATAAGATTTGGAGGAATTGATTCAGGTTGCTAAACATTTTGTTACGTCCCCCCAAACCCAACTCAACCAGTCTTCCTGATGCCCGCATATCCCCAAGTCAGCAAACTACTCAATGTCAGAATTCCCACAAACCAAAGAAACCATTGCAAGGGTGGCTGTGTGCGGTAAAGTGCTGTGGCGATATTTCCGATCAACAGCCACTGGATAACATAAAAAGGTGTAACATTTCTGCCGCAAAATTGCAGATAGCGGAAAATCCAATTCATTGAAAAACTTGTTGAAATAAAATGCCAACTGAGCACCCACCAAGCCAAAAAGACCATCGTCCAGCCAACAAAAATCGCATCATGATGGTAGTAAGCCCGTAAATCAATGCTGATGCGAAAGCCATAGTTAAAGCTTATAGCAATACTCACTAAAAGAGCTAACCATATTATTACAAGGGTTTTATCGCGCCATTGTGAAAGCTCAATGCTTTTCGAAATAGTGTAAAACAAGAATCCGGCTAGCGGATAACTCAACCAGGGAAATAACGGGAAATAAGACCAATATACTTCTCCCCAAAAATAAGCTTGCAAGTAATGAATAACTTGTAATTCGCCTTTATAAAGGGGTAGAAAAGGTCCCGCGCCAGCAGCAAGCAATAAAGCCAGCATCCAAGGAAACCTGTGCTTTTTGGCCACTTTTTGAATGCCAGCAATCACCAGCATGCTCAATCCTGCCAGAAAAAGAATATCTACGCCAAAAATATAGGTCCACGGATCTATCCCGCTGAAAGAGCCACCAAAATATTTGATTAAAAGATGCAAATTCAGGCCGATATTTAAAAGTATTCCAAGGCCGATCAGTTTTATGCCGCGCACCAACAAGGCTTTTGAAGAAACGCCTTTCCAGGCAATAAAAAACCCCATCACCACCATAAATACCGGAGCAGCAGCCGGTCCGCCAAGAAATAGGGAGACTTTTCCGGCCAAACTATCGAAAAAAGCTGGCGTGGCAAACAACTCCGTCAGGTGTACCTGCACCATTAAAATAACAGCAATTCCTTTTAAAAGGTCAGGCAGTATTTGTCTCTGAGATTTTTGTGTTGTCATTTATGTACTATTTCAAAGCAAAAATAGGCTTGTAAATCCGATATTTTCGATTGAACACAGAATCTTATACATGTTTTAGGAAATTATATAAACCTAAGCGCAAATAATGCGCTAATCTTGCACAAATAAAACCTAAACCTGCACAAATACAAAAGCCATGAAGCTCAAAGCTATTTTTTTTCTACTTTTTCTTGCATTTTCGATAGGCACAAACGCCCAAATCAGCCAGGATGCTTCTTACGCCTATTCCGGCACTTTTACCAAATTGGCGCTCTCTGGTGATAAATTTTTTGTGATGGATGTGACCAACAGCCAGTGTCGGATTTATAACACCAACCACAGCCTCTGGAAAACTATCAACCTGGATGTGCCTAGCGGACAGTATTTATATGATATCCAAAAGGTATCAGAAAATCTTTTCACAACCGATAACAGCTTGTCTTTGATGTTTACCTATTATTTGTATGACGAAGTAAATCAGTACTATACCTATACCACCAAAGTGATTAAGGAAGATGGCACTTTGTTGCTCAATCTGCCCGGGTGCCAATATTATTATACTACTGAATTGCAGGATGGCTCAACAAAATTGGTCACTTACAGCTACGATTATTCTATATTTCCTTCTACAATAACCACTGGAGTTTATAGTCTTCCCGGAACACTACTTAACGTAAGCAGCGCTACTATTGATCCTGCAGGAACTGCTGCCTTCAAAGCTTTTCCCAATCCGGCCAGCCAGCAGGTGAATGTGCTTTTCCCAGAACCTATAAAATCCCCGAATGCCATACTGGAACTGCGCAACGAAGCAGGACAGCTTTTGCAACAAATCCCCGTCCAAATCGGTCAAAATCAATTGCAGCTAAACATCAGTCAATATCCTCGTGGGATGTATTTTTATCAGCTCAGGAAGCAAAATCAGGTTTCGGTGGCGCAAAAGCTGCTGATACAGTAAACGCTATTGTTGAGAAAGTTGTAATAGTTTCCTCTTTTTATTTAAACCTCAAAGGTTTTGAAAACCTTTGAGGTTTTGTGATATTCAATAATTCAACTTGATTTATTATAGAAGTATTCGAAGCCTCAACACCAAGCTTCATCACCCCAACTCACTCTTCCCTGCACCTATTA
>CAZOEV010000155.1:0-6383 GCA_964578915.1 uncultured Lentimicrobiaceae bacterium | reverse complement strand
AGCCCCAATCCAGCTAAACACTGGGTAAGCTTTACTTATGAATTACCAATTGGTATCAGTGCAGCCGTATTGGAGGTAGCAGATGCAAGAGGCCGCCTGCTGGGAAGCGAAAACCTGAGTAGCAACAAAGGCCAGAGCCTTTGGGATATCAGGGGAATATCCCCGGGAATTTACTATTACCGGCTAAGTGGAAATGGTTTAACACGTAGTGGTAAATTAGTAATACTGGATTAAAAATTGATTGCCGGTTCGGATATTTATCCGAACCGGCATAATAATCAGAAAAATGAATTACTTTTTTAAATATTTTATAGTAGTGATCATTTTACTACTACCCACATACCTCATAGCCCAGCAGCATGAAATTATATTTCAACAATGTTATGGTGGCTCAGATGTGGAAGCATTAAAAAATATACAAAAATCTTCTGAAAAGTATTTGATATTTGGGAGTACACATTCGATAGATGGAGATGTGTCCTACAATCATGGGAGACATGATTTGTGGTTATTCGAAACAGATTTATCAGGCAATATATACTGGGAAAAGGTTTATGGCGGAAGTGACCATGAATGGGCTAAAAATATGCTGCACTTGGATGATGGAGGCTATTTATTGTTTGGTAGTAGCTTTTCTACAGACGGGGAAGTAAGCGGACTTCACGGGGGGGGGGATTTCTGGTTGGTACGTACCGACAGCCTGGGAAATCTGCTTTGGCAGAAATGCCTTGGTGGGAGCTGTAACGACCGGCCATATCAAATTATTAAAGTACAAAGCGGAGGCTATATTTGTATTGGAACAAGCTGTTCCACGGATGGGGATATAGGCTATAATCATGGTGCCTGGGATGCCTGGGTAGTTCGGCTATCGGAAACTGGTGAAATTATTTGGGAAAGAACTTATGGGGGAAGCGGAACTGATTCAGGTATAAGCATAGCTGAAACAGAGGATGGAGGGTTTATTATTGGTGCAACTTCTAACTCTGATGATGGGGATATCCAATGTTCACTTCATGGAGTCTTTTATGATGATATCTGGCTCATCAAAACGGACTCAATTGGTAGTATTGAATGGCAACAATGTTATGGTGGCTCAAATTATGATGCGATAACTCATATTAACCAGACGCAGGATGGAGGTTATGTCTTGCTGGGTATGACCGTCTCTGCTGATGGTGATGTTATAGGATATCACGGTACTGGCGGTGAGGCCAATAAATGGGATTTGTGGGTCGTGAAACTGGATGCCACAGGCCTTATCGAATGGCAAAAGTGCCTCGGTGGATACGAAAATGAGCAGCCCGGTTTTATTGAGCAACACCCCGATGGAGGTTATTTGGTAGGGGGCAATTCCAATTCAATAGATGGCGATATAAACTGCAATGCCTCACTTCCGGGTACTTATACTGGCTGGTTAGTCAAGCTTAGTTCAACAGGTGAGATAATTTGGCAACGCTGCCTGGGTAGTCAGGTCAATAATTCATTGAGTGCAATCAGTATTTTAGGGCAAGAGCATTACTTGGTGGGAGGCGGAACCCGCGCCAATGGCGGCGATGTCGATTGCGACCTGAAAGGGCAGACCGATATCTGGATCGTGGAGTTGCAGGACACAACAGTAGGCATAAAAGAGGAGCATCAGCGGCAATGGCTGCTCTACCCCAACCCGGCTTCCACACAAGCCTGGCTACAGCTAGCCGAACACACAGCACTTGAACACGTTCAAATAGAACTCTACAGCCCTACCGGAAGACTGCTACACAAAGCAAAGCCCTCGAATCAGTATCATAAGATGGATGTAGGGCATCTGCCCAAAGGATTGTACCTGGTGCGGGTGTGGGATGGCGAAAGCTGGTATGTGGAGAAACTGGTGGTGAGATAGGATCGTGTCAGCACTAGGTTTATGCTTTTACGACCTTCAATAATTTCAGCATTAAAGTAAAAATAGGTGCTGTAAATTTCAGTACTGCTAACATCTTAACGATGTTGATGTTTTTAATTTACCGGCTTATATTCTCCGAAGGATTTCAATTTTCAAATTTTCAAATCAAAATAGTATCTTTGAAGTGTTGAATGTCATGAATAACAAACAGGAAACTAATGACACAAATTGAAACGGAAAATTATCTGCTCCACGAAGCTCCGTGTTCCTGGAGCTTGACACCTGCAAACTTCCTGCAGGGCTTTATCACTGCACCCTAAAGGCGAAAAGTATGCTAAAAACCCTTAAGTTAGTGGTTTATTAAGTTTTACGTGATAAGGTTAAACACTCAGCGCCATAGTCTTAATCCCCCACCCGCAAACAAAGAAAGTCCTGATGAATTTCACCAGGACTCCTAAAACAACCAAAAATGTTTTACTATCGTCTTGCTTCTTTAATTCTGGCTTTCTTACCACGCAGCTCGCGTAGGTAGAAGATACGTGCTCTTCTTACTGCGCCCTTTTTATTCACTTCAATTTCTTGAATAAAAGGAGAAGCAACAGGGAAAATTCTTTCTACTCCAATATTGTTAGATATTTTTCTGATGGTGAAAGTTTCTGTTGGGCCTTCGCCAACGCGTTGCAATACAACACCTTGAAACTTCTGGAGGCGCTCTTTGGTTCCTTCAATAATTTTATAGGTAACAGTAATGGTATCACCAGCTTTAAAAACGGGGAATTCTTTGATAGTTACCTGATCTTCTACAAACTGTATTAAGGCGTTCTTGCTCATTTTAAGATAGATATTTTAGGGTGTGCATGTGCTCAAAAATGAGTGCAAATATACAAATAAATTAGGAACACAAAAGCTAAAGCTGATTTTTTTTCAACTTATCGTATAATTCAGGGCGGCGGCGGGCTGTGCGCTCTATTGCCTGATCCAGTTTCCAGGCTTCAATTTTGGCTTCATTGCCCGAAAGTAGAATCTCCGGCACATCCAAACCCTTGTATGATCGCGGCCTGGTGTAGGAGGGAGGCGAAACCAATCCATGCTGAAATGAGTCGGAAAGGGCAGAGGTTTCATCGTTTAAAACACCCGGAATCAATCTAACAATACTGTCGGTAAGCACCGCCGCGGCCAGTTCGCCACCCGAAAGCACATAGTCGCCGATGGAAATTTCCATGGTAATCAGATGCTCTCTGATGCGTTCGTCAATGCCTTTGTAGTGGCCGCATAGCAGGATAAGGTTCTGCTTTAGCGACATTTTATTGCTTAAAGATTGATCCAGCAACTGCCCGTCGGGACTCATATAAATAACTTCATCATACTGACGTTCAGATTTTAATGCCGAAATACAAAGATCAACAGGCTCAATTTGCATGACCATACCAGCACCTCCGGCAAAAGCGTAATCGTCCACTTTTTTATGTTTGTCGGTGGAGTAGTCCCGCAAATTGTGCAGCTTTATTTCTACGTGATTTTTTTCAATAGCCCTTTTTACGATGGAAGCTGTGAAGGGGCCGTCAAACATTTCCGGGAAAATGGTAATAATATCTATCCGCATTATTGTATCCAATTGGTTTTGATGTTCATAAACTCGTGCATACCAAAGTTTGCCAGTTCGCGGCCATAGCCGGATTGTTTTGTTCCGCCAAAAGGCAGACGCGGGTCGGATTTGGTGATGCTGTTGATAAATACAGCACCAGCCTCAAGCTGATTCGCGACTTTTTTTGCCTTCTCAATATCTTTCGACCAAATACTGGCACCCAATCCGAAGGCGGTATTGTTGGCAATTTTAATGGCTTCATCCACCGTGTCAAACGAGATAACAACAGCAACTGGTCCAAAAGTTTCTTCCTGAAAAACAGGCATTTTTGGCGTAATCTCTGTTAATAAAGTTGGGAGGTAAAATCCTGAGTTATCTTTCCAAATTTCGCCGCCTGTGACTAGCTTCGCACCCATTTTTATTGATTTTTTCACTTGCTCGTCAATTTCCGCTACCAAATCAGGTCTGGCCATCGGCCCGATTTGTGTGCTTTCAATTAGCGGATCACCCAATTTTAAGTTCTCCAGAGCAGTTTTTTGCTGGGCTACAAAGCTATCGAAAATTGGTCGCTCAACAATAAAGCGTTTCGCCGCGATGCAAACCTGTCCGGCATTCATCATGCGTGAAGTGGTTGCTGCTTCACAACAGGCCGCTAAACCTGCATCAGCAAAAGCGATTAAAGAATCGGAACCACCAAGTTCCATCACCGACTTTTTTAGGTATTTGCCCGCCAACGAAGCTACCGATGCGCCGGCTTTGGCACTTCCAGTGATGCTAACGCCTTGCACAAACGGATGACCGATAATTAATTCTGTGCGTTTGCCTTCAATAATCACGGTCCTAAAAACTGATTCTCCAAAATCAGCATCGGCCATTAGCTTCTCAATGGCTAAAGCACAGCCACTTACATTAGAAGCGTGTTTGAGCAAAACCACATTGCCGGCCAAAAGCGTTGGAATAGCGAAACGTAAGGCTTGCCAAAACGGGAAATTCCATGGCATAATGCCGAAAATAATGCCTTTAGGCTCAAAGCTTACAAAGGACGCCTGTGCTTCCGTTTCGATAATTTCATTTTGCAGATACTTTGCGCCATCGAGCGCATAATGTTCGCAAAGCCAGACACATTTTCTAATTTCTGCCAGAGATTCTGTTATTGGCTTTCCCATTTCCATTGTGATCAGTTTGGCCAGTTCAGTCTCTTTTTCTTTAAGCAACTTGCCTAAACGCGCAATGGCACTGGCACGATTTTCTATTGAAAACCGTTTCCATTCTGAAAAAGCATTATGCTGATCTTCAATAATTTGATTTATTTCACGATCTGAAAAAGGGGCGTATTCTTTAATGATTGTTCCATCAAAAGGATTAATACTTTTAAACATCTTTTGGGTTATTTCTGTTTTACAAAATAAAGAAATTTATGTGAAAGGCCTTCAAAATGGATAAACTTTAATCCAGTAATCCAGTTTGCCGAAAACTGATTTTGGCTCAGTTGGATCAAACATTTTTTCTACTTTTAGCCAAATTTTCTAAATTATGAAAAGCGTTAAACCTTATCTACTCATCATTTTGATGATTATTTCAGCACAAGCCATTGCGCAGACAAACGGCTACCACCTCTCCAGAAATATGGTTGAAGCCATTGAAAATCAAAGCCGAACCTTGTCCGGTTTAGCCGGGAAAAACTATTGGCAAAATCATGCCAAATACACTATCCACGCGGCTTTGCTTCCTGAAAAAAATCTGGTGCAGGCTAGGGCAGAGATCACTTATTTTAATGAGAGCCCGGATACGCTTAATCAAATTGTGTTTAACCTTTATCAGGATATTTTTAAAAAAGGCAATAGCCGCGATTGGAATATTGGTCTCGATGCAGTTAACGAAGGAACTGTGATACAAGAGCTTACAATTGGCGGTGAGACTTTTACAGAAAAAGATAAAAAGTGGACAAGGCAAGGCACTAAGCTGATGTTGCCGCTGGTAAAAAAGTTAAATCCCAAAGAAAACCTCACGCTCTCGATTAAATGGGAAGTAGAGATTTCCGAAAAACGCCCAATACGGATGGGACGCTACAGTGATTCTTCATTTTTTGTGGCTTATTGGTATCCCCAAATTGCTGTTTATGATGATATTGACGGCTGGGACAGAATTAGTTATAATGGCAGCGTGGAGTTTTACAATGATTTTAGTGATTATAAATTAACGCTTAAAGTTCCTGCTGGATGGGGCGTTTGGAGCACCGGAATCTTCCGAAATGCCAGTGAAGTGTATCAACCAAAAATCGTCGAAAAGTTGGAAGCGGCCAAAATCTCCGATGAGGTTGAGCATATTATCACGCAAAAGGACTATAATAATGGTGTAGTTTTTCAAAAAGGGGAAACCTTGACTTATATATTTGAAGCAGAGTCTGTTCCCGATATTAGCTTTGCTGCAGCTATCGGCTTCAACTGGGATGCTTCTTCGTTGCAGGTTCGCGTCGGTTCAAAAGAAAAGGTTTTGATTTCGGCGGTATACCCTGAAAAGTCGGTTTCGGGTAGTGATGTGGCGCTTTATGCTCGTCAAAGTATCGACTATATGTCCCGCTACGAGCCGGGTCTGGCTTTTCCGTATCCTCAAATGACTACTTTTTTAAACGGAAAAAGAGGTGGCGGCATGGAATCACCCATGATGGCTAACAACGGCGATCCGACTATTCCGGCACAGGCTTTCGGTCTAACTTTTCACGAGATTGCACATAGCTATATGCCTTTTTATATGGGTACGAACGAAAAAAAATATGCTTGGATGGACGAAGGCTGGGCTACTATTTGGCCGCAAGTCATGGTTGACAGTCTGTTTCCTGATTATGGCTACCTGGAAAGGTTGGTGAGTGGTTATAGTCAGGTGGCGGGTTATGAAAATGATATTCCGCCAATGGTTCTT
>CAZOEV010000154.1:0-6394 GCA_964578915.1 uncultured Lentimicrobiaceae bacterium | reverse complement strand
TGGCTTAGGCTGGATGCAGCATTTTTTTTGGCTGGGGTTATAAATTGGTTTCGCAATGCCAGAGTTTTGAGGTGACCTTGTAAGCCTTTTTAGGGTGTCAAAAGTCAGGCTAGCGCCATCATTTTCTCTAAAAAGCAAGCATACAGAATGCTGGTGCTTACACTTATTCCGGTGTGCTAGTATATTTTGGAACAGGCCGGGTTTCGGCTTCGTCCTGTGTTTTTGCTAAACCATTTTCTTTGATATCATTTATCAGCCATTCCATTTCCTTAATCTCTCTGCGCTGTGCTTTTATAATTTCATTGGCAAGTTCTTTTACCCTAACGTCTTCGATAATTGCACGCTCACTTGTTAGAATAGCGATAGAATGATGCGGAATCATACCTTCCATATAGTCGGCATCGCCAACAGTAACCTGACTTCTGACGAGCCATACCGAAGCAGCGATCAGCAGGAATCCTCCAATAATTATGGCTGCATTTGCTGTGCTATTTTTGTACATTTTGAGCATAAACAGGAGCATGATAATTAGCATTGCTCCTCCCATGATCAGGGTCATAAACATGCGCGTCTCGCTAAACCAAAAGTGATCGATGATTTGGTATGAATTCAAATACATTAAAAAGAACATGGCCAACATAGATGTGGTAATCATCGCAAAAAATTTCAAATAGCTACGGTGTTTTTTCTCATTTTCCATTTGTGGTTTCCTCCTGTGTTTGTTAAGTATCTGTTTCCTTGTTTTTTTTTACAAATTGTTGATTACTTTTTCAAGCTTGATTTTTATATCTTCGGCAATAGATTTCAAACGATTACTTTCCACCGCCTGCATGGAGGCCATAGGATTTACGGCTGCCACTTCTGTATTTCCATTGTCCAGTTCCTGAATGATAACGTTGCAAGGCAGCATGGTGCCGATTTTGTTTTCCGCCTGTAGGGCTTCATAAGCTTTTGGCGGGTTGCAGGCTCCGAGTATCCGGTATCTTCTGAAATCCACATCCAGTTTTTCTTTCAGTTTTTCGTGGATATTTATTTCAGACAATACGCCAAAACCTTCTTTTTTAAGTTCTTCTGTTACCTTTTCTACGGCTTCATCAAAAGTATATTCTATAGTTTTCTCCATATAATATTTCATGGCATTCTATTTTTTGGTATAATTTTTTACATTTAATACAATAAGTATCAAGCGTTTAATAATCATTTATGATGCCAAAATGCTTTCGATAAACGGGGCTTTATAAGCTGCTGTTTTATAGACTGATGGTGCCAGCGTAAAAATTTTGAGTTGCAAGGGCTGTGAATATATTTCCACATGGTGGGAAGCAATAACAACATGGAATAGAGGAATATAAGGCGGCTTTGGTTAGCAGTTTAATACCTAGGTTAATGGTATTAATATCAGCCTTGTATTCCATAATCGATACACGAAATGGACTAGAAAATATAGGATTTATTACAATAGATTTTTCAACAACTCAGATTTATCTGTTATATCATCGGTGATGGCATTCACAGATATTGTTGCGCCGGAAACGGCATCTATATTTTTTCCTACCGTCATTTTTTCATTACCATCATAACCGATAAACTGTTTTAGCCAACCTCTCGCCGTAATTTCTTGTCCGTGCGTGGCTTGATAGTTAAAAACCTTCACATATTGAACCTTAAGGTTTTTATCAAAAAGCATGAAATAGTCAAAATATTCAGAACTCCCTGCTTGTGATGGATTGGCTGAGATAGAACAGCCATCCGCACGGCAGCTGTTCACACGACCCACATAAACGTAATTATGGTGGTATTTGTTTTCTGCTTTAATTTCAAAATATTTGCCATTGGTTGGCTGAATCGATGAGATTGAATCAGCCAAAACAATCACATTCAGACTTGTTAAATCCTGGATTCCTGCTTTTCGTAAAGCCTTAACCAATGTTTTATGACTATAATCTATAGCTGATTGTGAAAAAGCAGGCAACAACAGCAGCACAAGCAGTATCGATAAAAAGGCCTTTCTCAAACTCATCTCTATTTGTTTAGAACATAACGCCAACACCCACATTCAGGGTTTTAGCAAATTTATTATCGTTACCAGATTTTATAAACTGTATATCCGCTTTGGCGACGGCTCCTCTTGTCAAAACAAGTTTTAAACCTGTCACTATTGCTTTTTTCTGGTAGCCTATGTTTTTAGAAATATTATTTTCCACGCTATTGTGTGTATTTAAAAATTCATAGCGCACAAAAGGAATGAGTTGTTTTTCGGTTTTCAATGAGCGGAAAACGTTGTATCCAAGTTCAGCGTAATATCCAATCATTGAACTGCCTACATCATTTAGCATGCCGTCTGTTTCAGCTGTAAAAACATTGTATTGCTCAGCGTTAGAAAGGTTTGAAAAATAGAATTGCCCCCGCAATTGAATGCCCTTATAATTATATCGTGTATCCAGGCCAATCATTGATACGCCAACAACTGATGAGTCAGCAGTTGCAAGAGCGATTTCGTCGTTTTTAGCAATGCCATCATATAAGGTACTTTGAGTTTTTCCTATATAACCCGAAAGACCAATGTTTAGGCCTCGCATGCCGTAGTACTCAATTTTTCCCGAAAAATTAGGCGAACTAATAAATGATTCTGCTCCTTTTTGACGGCCTTTTCGCAAGCCATTTTTCCCGCTGATATGAGCAGAGCCATCATAGCCATTAAATCCATTCATAATATATGCTTGGTATTTGAGCGAAGCCGGAAGTATGTTTCCTGTTACACCAAAACCAATTTCACGCCAGGTTGTAGGGGCAATGTATGTATCAATTAGCGGACGTTCGACGCCATTAAAGGTAGTGGGCTCATGGTATTCGTTTATTATACCCATTGGCACAAGCATCAAGCCGCCTCTGAAATTCACGCTATTATTAAGTTTGTATTGCAAAAAGGCCTGCTCCACATAAACCTCTTTCACATGCTCAAACTCCAACTCTGTTACAAACTGAATTTTTTCGCTGAAATTATATCCAAATAGCATTACCATACGGTGCACATCTAATGCGCCATTCATGCGTAAATCGCTATTTAAAGGTTGATTATAATGTATTTCACCGTATCCGCCAACAACCAATTTATTGTCTTTTAGCAATAAATTATCCGCTGTGTTGATGTAATAGTTTGAGGTAGTATCTGAATTTTGCGCAAAGCTTAAAACGCTTGCTAATGCAAATGCCAAAAGGAGGATATTTTTTATCATTCAAATAATGCTTTAATTGCTATTGAAAACTTATATCGGCAAAATTAAAATGAAACTAAATAGCAGATCATCCCTAAAAGTAGTGATTTTAAAATGAGGGCGGTTATACTCATTTTGGTGGAGTTGATATAGTTTTCAACATTCACCTCACCATTAGGCCTATTCCTATACCTGAACCATTCATAAACTTTTAAAAGTAGGAATGAAATTCAGGTTCGTCTCGGCATAGAAACAGTTATAAAAATCAGTATCGATCTATTAGTGAGGTTTTTAGTGGTGATGGTGTTTGTGATTTCTGTGCTGATGCTCCATATCTAACAATACTTTGCCCGAATCTTGCAATAATCCGACAGACCATTTAATAAAGACCAAGGAACTCATAATTGCTACAATGGTATCAATAAACGGAATATCCCAAATCATGGCAACAATTAGGCCTGATATAGCAGAGACACTTGTTAGCGCATCGGCGATAACATGCAGATAGGCTGCGCGAATATTATGGTCGGAGTGCTCGTGGTCGTGATGCAATAAAAAAGCACTTACAATATTTACTGCTAAACCAATTGTTGCTACCCATATAGCGTCCTTATACACGATTTCAACCAGATTTTAAAAGCGTTCGCCTGCTTAAATCATAATTACTATGGCAAAAATCAACAACATCAAGCCGCTACTTTATCCCGACAGGGAAAGTGTTTTTTGCGAATTCCCTTTGAATTTTTCGCTTTTTGAAACTTTGCGGACGATGTTATAAGCCAGCCAGCTTAAACCAATGGCCAACACATGACTTCCCATGTGAATACCATCGGCCAGCGGAGCCATTGATTTTGTCGTTAATCCAAAAATAATTTCTACTACCATTGTGATAGCATTTAGCAGTACTACCCATAAGGTTTTATTTTCGTATTTGTTTCTTTACTCAATCATAAATACTGATTCAATTCAGCCAATGCTTTGTTCATATCTCTTTCCAATTCAAGGGAAGCTTTAACACTTTCGTAATAAATAGACAGTTCGAGCATATAGTTAATCAAAGAGATTTCGCCTTTATTTAAAGCCTTTTTTAAAAGTTCGCTATTATTAAACGATTGTAGTTTAGTTTTGTAATCAGCTGCATTGCTTTGAAGTGCCACGGCTTTCGTATGCAAAACTTTTAGTTGATTGTAAAGCTGTGTTTTATTGTCATTAGCCAAGGACTTCAGTGCAACTGCATTTGCTTTGGCATATTTAACGGTATTTTTGCTTTCCCAAAGTGGAATTGATAAACCTACTGTAAGCCCTTTAAAATCTTGCCCGACAATAGATTCACTCATATAGCCCGTTTGAAATTTAGGTAAACTCATTGCCCGGTTCAAGCTCACTTGTGTTTGGCTGAGTTCTAATTCTTTTTTCAACCAACTCAACATGGGGTTGCTTTGTTCGGCTTGTGCATACCACTGATCAAAATCGGCAGGAATTGTTGTGTCAGGGAACTCACTTCGAGAAAATTCAATAGGAAATCCACCGTTTAGCCTGGTCAATTCTCCAAGCAATGCTTCGCCTTCAATGCTATGCGATTCCATTTGCTTACTCAGATTCAATAAGTTTAACTCAGCTTTGTTGTATTCCAATAGATTTGTTTCGCCCGCAACAAGTTTTGCTTTGTAGGCCTTGGCAATGCTTTCGGCATTTGAAATTCTGTTAGAGAGTTCGGTTGTTAAAGCATGGATATAAACCAAATCATAACAAACCAAACGCGCTTTGTAGCGTAACTCTTTACGTTGCTTTTGAAATTCAAGTGCCAGTTGTTCATTTTTAATATCCGATATTTGGCTTTTATAACCATAAGCTGTTGGAAAATCAAAAGATTGCTTAATGCTAAAATCAGTCCTATTTCCAAATTCAGAAGGATTGCCCCATAAATAGTTGAATTCTATTTCGGGATTTTGGAGGTAAATACCGGTTTTATTACCCAATGTATTAGCTTCTACGCTTTGTTTGAAAGCTAGAAGGGTAGTGTTATTCTTTTCAATCTCGTTTAAAACGTATTCAATACTATTTTGAGCGAAAAGAGAAATGTTGAGTGATATGATGCTGATTAATGCTATAATTATTTTTCTCATGCTTTTCTGGTTTTTATAATTCCACGGTTATTTAGGATACTATAGACTATTGGCACGATAAATATATTTAGCAAAGTAGAGGTGAGTAAGCCGCCCAAAATAACTTGTGCCATTGGGCTTTGAATTTCGTTGCCCGGCAAATCTCCTTGCATAGCCAACGGAATCAGTGCAAGGGCTGCTGTTAAAGCGGTCATCAAAATAGCATTCAAACGGTCGGATGAGCCTTTGGTAATGGTCTCAATAAGTGACACTCCTTTATCTTGCAACCTTTGATAATTTGAAATCAAAAGAATCCCGTTACGTGTGGCAATACCAAAAAGAGTTATAAAACCAATAATTGCAGGAATGCTTAATACGCCAGAAGTAAAATAAATGGCAAACACCCCACCTATTAAAGCCAAGGGTAAATTAAGTAAGATAATACCTGCCAGTTTGAAACTTTTGAATTCCTGAAATAGCAAAAGAAAGATGATTAAAATGGCAAGTATAGAAGTTAACATCAAAGTTCTTGAAGCACTTGCTTCGCTCTCAAACTGACCACTGTATTCAATTCTATAGCCTTCGGGTAATTCAACGTTTTCGCTCACTCTGTTTTGAATATCTTCCACAACGCCACGCAAATCGCGACCTGCAACATTTGCAGCAATAACAATTTTGCGCTGCACATTTTCTCTGCTTATTGAACTTGGTCCCGAAATTGAAACCACATCGGCTACCTGCTCTAATGGAATTTTTTTACCGTCATCGGTATCAATAAGCGCAGCACGAATACCTTCAATGGTTTCGGTATAATCGTTATTCAGTCTCAATACTAAATCAAATCTACTTTGACCTTCGTAAATATCTGCTCTTTTTTCGCTACCAAATGCAATATCTACAAACTCGTTGAATTGCTCGATGGTAATGCCGTATTCTGCCAACATATTACGGTTTGCCCGAATTTGAATTTGAGGAATTTCAACTTGTTGGTCAACATTTACATCTACCAAGCCTTCAATATCAACAATGGCACTTTTGACTTGATTGCCGACAATGAACATTTTGTTTAAATCG
>CAZOEV010000153.1:0-6424 GCA_964578915.1 uncultured Lentimicrobiaceae bacterium | reverse complement strand
GTCTCAGACGGATGATACGCACTTTGGGTTTTGTGCCAGTTAGTTTTTCAGCTTCCTCAAATTTATTAGCAATACCGAAAAAGAAAGGTCCGTTTACCTCAAAAACTTCCACACCCTCGGGTATTTGCAAGTTTTCTCCTTCGTCAGCCATCTCATCGCTATCGTCTTCAACCACCATATTCAAGACTTCCACATCCGAAGTTTCGATAACACGTTTCATGAAAAGAAAAACCGCCAGTAAAAGTCCAAACTGAATAGCAACTGTAAGGTCGATAATTACCGTCAGGAAAAAAGTCGTCAGCAAAACCGCAATATCACTTTTACTGTTTTTGAAAAGACCTTTAAAAGAGCGCCATTCACTCATATTGTAAGACACTACGATTAAAATTCCGGCCAGCGTACTCATCGGGATGAGCTTAGCAAATTTCCCAAAAAACAACATAATCAGCAGTAAAACAATCGCATGAATAATTCCGGCAATAGGTGTTTTTCCGCCATTGCGGATATTTGTCATGGTGCGCGCAATGGCTCCTGTTGCCGGAATTCCGCCAAAGAGCGGCGTAATAATATTCGCGATTCCCTGCCCAATTAGCTCGGTATTTGAACGGTGTCTTCCGCCTGTAGCGCCATCAGCGACCATAGCCGAAAGCAGCGATTCAATGGCACCCAGCATAGCAATGGTGAATGCTGGAACAAGCAGCTTACTAAAGGTGGCGAAATTTACGAAAGGAATACTTGGCATTGGAATGCCGCCTTTGATTTCGCCAAAACGGCTGCCAATAGTTTCTACTGGAAGCTCCCAAAAAGTGGTGGCCAGGGTTGTAAGTAGCAGCGCCACAATAGTTCCTGGTATTTTCTTGTTAACTTTAGGCCAAAAAGCAATAATTATAATAGTAAGCAATCCAAGCGCAAGCGAATGCCAGTTTACGCCATCAAAATTTAAAAAATAAAAGTGCCATTTCTCAATAAAATCTGCCGGAACGGCTTGCGCTACCTGCAACCCAAAGAAGTCTTTGATTTGAGAAGAGAAAATTACCACGGCAATTCCGCTCGTAAAACCAACGATAATCGGGTAGGGCATAAACCGTATAATTGTTCCCAGCCGCAACACGCCCATCAGCACAAGCATTATGCCTGCCATAATTGTGGCAACGATTAGCCCGTCAACACCAAATTGCTCCACTATGCCGTAAACAATCACAATAAAAGCACCTGTTGGACCGCCAATTTGTACCCGACTACCGCCCAAGGCGGAAATTAAAAAGCCGCCAATCACAGCCGTAATAAGGCCGCGCTCCGGCGAAACGCCCGAAGCAATACCAAAAGCAATGGCAAGCGGTAAAGCCACCACACCTACAATTATGCCCGCAATTAAATCAGCAATAAACTGTTCGCGTGTGTAATTCCGAATAGTCGTAAGTATTTTTGGATGAAATACTTGCATCACAGATTCTCTCCAATTTTCCCTGGTCATGGTTCTCCAACGTTTAAAAAGGGCAAAGGTACGGCGCACTTTGGATTGTTATCCTCTAAAACCTGAATATATTTAAATCAAAGTCGCTCAATAGTTTATGCTAAGTAAAACGTGATAAAATCTTGTTTGGTACTGCAATTACTGCTTTTCAAAAATCTCTTGGTCTGGTTTTTGTTATCTTCGCTACTTTAAAGCCAGAAAATTAACTCCCATGAATTCAATGCGTAAACAGTTTGGAACAATTTTAGCCATTATTCTTTTGGCGTTCAGTCAGCAGAGTTTTTCATCCGCTGCCGCATCAGATTTTGAACAAGAGTGGAAAGCTATTGATCAGCTTTTTCAGAAAGGACTACCTAAGTCGGCTGCTGAAAAAATTGATGAAATTCTTGCACAGGCCATTGCTCAGCAAAACCAGCCGCAACTGCTCAAAACAATAATTTATCAGTTTAAAGTCATAGAACAAACCGAAGAAAACCCGCTCCCTGCTTCTATTGATTTTGCGAAAGCGCAATTTGAGCTGCTCGATACGCCTTCCACGGCGGTTTTGCATACGCTAATCGCTGAACTTTATGGCAGTTTTTATCAGCAAAATCGCTACCGACTGCTCGAAAGGCAATATGGCACGCCCGCGCCCGGTAATGATCTGATGCTTTGGAACCTTGACCAGTTGCGCGATACGATCCAAAAGCACTATAAAAAATCACTACCTGAATTGGCTACTTTTGATACGATTCCGCTTAAAAGATATGCTCCTATTTTAAGTAATACCGAACAGGAATCGCTGGAATTACAACCTACACTATTTGATTTTTTGGTGCAACGCAGTATTCGATTTTATCTGATGGATGATACGGGTCTCAATACTTCCAAGGCTATTGATCAGGCTGTTTTTGAGCAATTATGGCTTCCTGCATCGGATTTTGCTTTGGCCAAAATTCCTGAGATAAATACTGATAAAATTTATGCTTTAAGGCTAATGCAGCCTTTGTTGCGCTCAAATCTGAGCCATCGCCATTATGATGCTTTTGTGTACAATGATTTAAAACGTTTTGAAACGGTTTATGCGTTGTCAAATCAGGCTGAAGCAGATCAAAAATTATATGAAGCCGCTTTGAAAAATTTACAGAAATATGCAGTGGCTATGCCGGTTTCCACAGAAGTGGCAGCAGTTAGGGCAGCCTTTTTGATGCAGCAACAAAGTAGTAAACCGCAGGATAGTAGTTTGTTAACGAATAATGGCCGAGCTTTAGAATTGTGCGAGCAAGCTATTGAGAATTTTCCAAAAAGCAAGGGTGCTATTAAATGTAAGGAGTTAAAAGGGCAAATTTTAGCAAAAATGCTTCAGATAGAAACTCAAGCTGTCGTTTTGCCCAATCAGGCCATTCCTGCAAAATTAGATTATAGAAATATTCAGCAGGCATATTTTCGATTGATAAAAATGAGTTCTGAGCAGCTTGCCGCAATCAGAAAACAGCCGGAAGTATTGCAACAAAATGCTAGTCTGAGCAAACTCTCTGCGCTGAAATCTTGGACTATTTCAATGCCTTTTGAACCCGATTATAATAGCCACAGCAGCTTGATTGCGCTGCCCGAATTAGAAAAGGGTTTATATGTCTTGTTGGCTTCACATCAGCAAGATTTCGCTTCAGAAGCAAGTGTTTATGGAAGTTTTCAGGTGAGTTCGCTTAGTTTTGTTCAGCATAAAGAAGCAGGTCAAAATCGCTTTTTTGTGCTAGACAGAAATAGTGGAAAGCCAATAAATAAAGTAAAAGCCAATATTATGGTGCGCAATTATGATTATCAGTTGCGCGATTACGTTATTGAAAAAGTTTATGAAACAGAAAGCGGAAAAGATGGCAGTTTTACAGTAACTGACAACGATGGAATTCCTGCTAACAGGGCGTTTTACGTAGAACTTTTTCACAAAAGTGATACCTTATATAGTAGCAATTATTTCGATTTGTACAACCGCAGGCCAAACGATCGCAAGCAAACAAAAACTTGGTTTTTTACTGATAGATCGATTTATAGGCCAGGCCAAACAGTTTATTTCAAAGGAATTACACTTGAAAAACAGGATAAGGATTTTGAAATTGTGAGTGGACAAAAAACTGAAGTAGAGCTGTTAGATGCCAACAATCAAAAAGTGGGCACTTTGCAATTGACTACCAATGCTTTTGGAAGTTTCGATGGACAGTTTGCCCTGCCACTTTCTGGCCTCAATGGCCAATATCGCTTGCGCAACAATAGCGGCACAGCTTATTTTTCTGTTGAGGCATACAAACGCCCCGAATTTGAGGTTTTGCTAAAAGAACCTGAAAAGCAGTTTAAGCTAAACGAAATGGTTACTATTGATGGTGAAGCGCGTGCTTTTGCAGGTTTTAAGCTCGACAGTGTATGGGTAAATTATACGGTGGAAAGGCTTGTAGATTTCCCGTATTGGCGCTATTGGTGGGGCATGCCGCCCTTTGGCGGAGAGGTGGAAATCGTTGCTTCGGGAAGTTTACAAACCGATCAGGAAGGGAAATTTCAAATTCCGGTTGAGCTATTACCAAAATCTTCTGTGAAAGCGCATGAACAGCCTATTTTCAATTATACAATCCGTGTTGATGTGCTTGATAAACAGGGCGAAACCCGTTCAGCACAATTGCAATTGCGTGCTAGTTATCAGGCTTTGTTGCTTACCACGAACTTATCGGAATATGTGAATCAGGAAAAAATCAGCACATTTCAGCTTCATGCGCGAAATCTGCAAAACAAAGCCGTGAAATCAACTGTGAAACGCAGTTTTTATCGCTTGGAAGCGGACAGCCGTTTTGAAACCAACTTATGGAATTCCTTCGACCGGCAATTGATTTCCGATGATAGCCTACGGATGCTTTTCCCGCGCAAAAGCTTTTATCCGAAAGCAATAGAAAAACGATCTAAAATATTGGTTTACAGTGATGAAGTGACGGTTGATGGACAGCAATTACTTTTCCCCGAAAACTTTAAAAGCTGGCAGGCGGGCAGTTATCTCGTTGTGTTGGAAGCCGAGGATAGTTTTGGTGCCGCAGTAGAAAATAGTCAGCAATTCACTTTATTTAATCCTCAATCGAAAAATGCGATTCCTGCCCAACTTTTTATGGCCACATTATCCGCTGATACCGCACAGCCAGGTCAGGAGATAAAATTTGTGCTAAGCACGGATGCGCCTAACAGTCAGGTATTTGTTGAAATTTGGTCAGCCGACACTTTGCGTTATTCTGAATGGATGAAAGCAGATCGTAAAGTGATTCAACTACCTTATATTGTGCAGGAAAGCGATCGCGGAATCTTGAGTTTTCAGGCTGTGATGGTGCGTTTTAATGAAGTTTTTACCATAAATGAAGGCGTAAAAGTTCCTTTTGATAACCGTAAACTCGATATTGAACTGCTAAGCCTACGCGATCAGTTGCAGCCCGGTGCTGACGAAAATTGGGAGCTGATTATCCGCAATGCCAAAAAGCAAGCGGCCAATGCCGAATTGTTAGCTGGGATGTATGACGCTTCGCTCGATCAAATTAGAGCGCATAATTGGAATTTTGATTTGCTTCCAGCATTCCGGCTTCAGCGCTCTTGGTCGGCAGATCAGGGATTTTTTGCCAGCGGAAGCAATAATCTTTATCAGCCGCGCCCACAAATGGACTATTGGCAGCCTGTTCCCTTGCCCGAAATCAACTTTTTTGGGTTGTATCAATATTCGGGACGTCATTTTAAAAACCAAGGTAATATGGCTTTTGGCAGCCGAGAAGTTTCGATGAGTGGCGTGTTGGAAGCGGACGCAGAAAGCGTGCCGCCGCCTGTTGTTGAACAGGGAGAAATTATCGAATCTGCCCCAGAAAGTAAAGAAGAAAATCCTGATGGTGTGCCGCCTTTGCGCACCAATTTCAGTGAAACAGCTTTCTTTTATCCACAACTTAGCACTGATAAAGAGGGACTTATCCGCATTAAATTTACAACACCAGATGCGCTTACCCGCTGGAAATTGATGTTGTTGGCGCATGACGAAGATCTCAATTTTGGACAAAAGGAATATTCCTTCACAAGTAGCAAACCGCTTATGATAATGGGTAATTTGCCACGATTTTATTACGAAGGCGATACGGCATTTCTGATGGCGCGCGTGGTGAATACCGGCAATGAAATTATCACTGGAATTGCCCGCCTCGAACTATTTGATGCCATCAGTATGGAACCTTTGCAACTGCTTGCTGATGCGATTCAAAAGCCATTTGTGCAGCTGAAACCGGGCCAGAGTCGGGTAGTTAGCTGGCAGATTCAGCCGCAGGGCGACCACAACCTGATTGCTTTAAAATTTAGTGCTACAGCAGGCCAGTTTACGGATGCCGAGCAAAAAATATTGCCGGTTTTAAGCCGCAAAACGCTTGTTACTGAAACAAAAGTAATTACTGTGAAAGGCAATAGCAGCGCTGATTTTGTGTTTGCAAAACCACAAAATCAGGCAACTACCAAACAATTGGTGCTTAACCTTAGCAGCAATCCGGTTTGGTATGCTATTCAGGCACTGCCTTTTCTGGCAGAAAACAAGCGTGATAATGCCGATCAGGTTTTTTACAGGCTTTATACCAATATGTTAGCCACGCATATTGCCCAACAAATTCCGCAATTAATGGCTACCATTGAGCAATGGAAAAACCAGAGTCCGGAGGCTTTCCTTTCGCAGCTTGAAAAAGACAGCGAGCTGAAAAATATCGTCCTCAATGAAACGCCTTGGGTGCTGGATGCCAAAGATGAAGCCACCCAAAAAGCACAGATTGCCTTACTTTTCGACCTGAATAAATTGCGTTATGAGCAGCAGCAAAGTCTTCAAAAATTGAGGCAATTACAACTTAATAATGGTGCTTGGCCCTGGTTTGAAGGCATGAAGGAGAGTCGTTTTATAACGCGCACCATTTTGCAAGGTTTCGG
>CAZOEV010000152.1:4420-6467 GCA_964578915.1 uncultured Lentimicrobiaceae bacterium | reverse complement strand
GCTGCGCTGCTTAAGCGCGCTAGCTGCGTCATAGCGAATATACTTGCCGAGCCACCAATAAATAGCAGCGGCTTGCTGTAGATCGGTTTCAAAATTGGTTTTAATAAAACTCGCCAATGCCTTAATATCCTTCGACTTATCAAGCTTTTCAAAACGCTTTTCAATGCCGTTCCAGTCTGTATTTTGAGCTTGAACAGGAGTAAAAGACAATAAAAACAGTAGCAGAATCAGTGGCATATTCATTTTTTAGTGCATTGATAACGCTTAGTACCCTTTAGATATTTTAGTCGAAAAAAAACGGATATAAAAAAGCCCGAACTACAATAAAAATGCAGTTCGGGCTTTTTTTACCTTAAAAAAAGTACTTATTCAGCCATAATAGCTTCCAATTCTTCTTCCATCTCTACTTCCATTTCTACGGGTTTCATCGTCGGGCGATCTGTTACGATATTCATTTCGTCAATCAGATTTTGCGCACCGGCAAATTTATCAACGATCATCAATACATAACGAATATCAACATTAATGGTGCGTTGGAGCTCTGGTTCAAAGGCGATATCGCCACTCATTGCTTCCCAGTTTCCGTCGAAAGCAAGACCAATAAGACGGCCCTTTGCATCAATAACAGGGCTTCCAGAATTACCACCTGTGATGTCGTGTGTGGTGAGCATGTTTACAACCATGGTGCCGTCATCATTGCCATAACGACCATATTCCTTGTTTTCGATAATTTCCTTAAGACGTTCTGGCACAACAAATTCCCTGGTTGTTGGATCTTCTTTTTGCAAAATACCTTTGGTTGTTGTGGTGTAATCATAATGAATGGCATCGGCGGGATAATAATCTTCAACAGTGCCATAAGTGAGGCGCAAACTGAAGTTGGCATTAGGATAGAATTTTCTGTCAGGCTGCATTTCGCGCAGGCCAGCCATAAACAAGCGATTTCCTTTGTTAAGGTTTTCGTAGGCTGAGCCAGTTTTTTCCATCATGCTATTGTAAGCGGCAATAAATGGACGAACTATTTCAAAAGCAGGGTCTTTTGTAATCGTTTTTGCCTTAGGCTTATCTAGCATACTACGCACTTTGTCAGCACTGGTAAAGTTAGATTCCTCAAAAACCTCAGCCGCATATGCAGCAAAATCACCTTTGTATTTTTTATAAATTTCTTTTAAGGCTTCGGGCTGCTGTGATGCAGGAATATTTTCATAATACATTTCCATCATGCTGGCCAGCATATTTTGATCGATTCCAGCATTATAATTTTTGAAATGGTCTTCGATAGCTGCTTTCAGCTGTTCTATCTGCTTTTGGATAGCCTCTTTGTCTGCTTCTTTGTCATCTAGCAATTCCACCAACTTATTAAAACGGTTGGCATATCCTAAAATTTCAGGCCCACGCAATACCGCTTCAATCATATACCAGCGTGCGAGGTTCACTTCGCTTATGTTCTCGTAAGCCGTTTGGATGAGAGGCAAACTTTCGCCATATTTTTCTGCCATAGCAGGATTGTTGTCAAGCCATTGATTAAAATCTGACTCAAGGCGACGTTTTTTGTCGGCTACTTTCAAACTTTTCAGTCCTTTAGTTTGGCCGATAAAATACTTCCAGTAGTTAGCAGTTCCGGCATATTTTGAAGCATATTGCAATCTTGTTTTTTCGCTGGCATCCATACCTTCACGCATGATACGCAGTTTTTCCTCTCTAATTTTTACAATGGTAGGATTGCTTTCTTTGATGGCCAGATCCACACCAAAAGAAGTAAGATAGCGATCTGTACTACCTGGATTTCCTAAAATCATTGAGAAATCACCTTTTTCTATACCAGCGATAGAAACTGGTAACGAATGACGTGGCTTAAATGGTTTGTTATCAGCACTGTATTCAGCAGGTTTATTATCTGCATCGGCATAGACCCTAAACATAGAAAAATCGCCAGTATGGCGTGGCCACATCCAGTTGTCCGTATCGGCACCGTATTTTCCAATAGCTTCTGGAGGTGTTCCTACCAGACGGATGTCGCGGAAAGTTTCGTAAGTAAGCAAATAAA
>CAZOEV010000152.1:0-4410 GCA_964578915.1 uncultured Lentimicrobiaceae bacterium | reverse complement strand
CTCATTGCCTTCAAAATAATCTTTCACAACAGCATTGTAATGGGTGTCGGCAGTAGCTTCTTCTACAATGGCTTTGCGGTTTTCGCTAAGTTTGGCGCTTCTGTCGCTTTCGCTCATTGAAGCGTCAACGCCTTCTAACATGCGAGAAGTAACATCGTCCATGCGAATCAAAAACTGCGCAGTAAGGCCAGGAATCGCAATTTCTTCCTCGTGAGATTTGGCCCAAAAACCATCTGAAAGATAATCGTTTTCGACACTGCTAACGGATTGAATTGAACCATATCCACAGTGGTGATTGGTAAGCAAAAGGCCTTGATCTGATATGATTTCGCCGGTGCAACCGCGGCCAAATATCACGATAGCGTCTTTGAGGCTACCATTATTTACTGAATAAATTTCTTCGGGAGTGAGCTGCAAGCCCATCTCTTTCATATCCTGATAGTTCAGGCGTTCAATAAACATTGGAATCCACATGCCTTCATCAGCTTTTACGGGCAGGCGGAACAAACTGATCAGCATGATAAGCAGAATCAGAAAATTTCTAGATTTCATCATTGAGATAAGATTTAAATAGTATTGAAATAATAATTTTTTCGCCACAAATTTAACAATTATGCTCGGATAATGGCAAGGCATATTTAGTGCTGAACAAATTGCGTCTGATGCTGTTTTTGATAACATGAAATCAAGTTGGAATGAACGCTTTGCGCAACAGGAATATATCTACGGGCTGGAGCCCAATGTGTTTTTTAGACAAACATTAGCGGGTTTTGCACCCGGCAAAATGCTGTTGCCCGGCGAAGGTGAAGGCCGCAATGCCTGTTGGGCTGCGCGAATTGGCTGGGACGTTGATGCCATTGACTATAGCGAAGCGGGACGCGAAAAAGCATTGCTTTTGGCTAATAAATTGAATGTTTCTTTTAATTACACGGTCAGTGAATTGTCAGAAGCACATTTTGCGCCAGAAACCTACGATTTCATTGCATTGATTTTCGTTCATTTTCCTGAACATCAGCGTGAAATTGTACATCAAAAGTTGATAAAAAGTCTGAAACCTGGGGGAACAATTTTAGTGGAAGCCTTTCACAAATCGCAGCTTCAATACAACTCTGGTGGACCAAAAAATGCTGCGATGTTATATGATGCTAATCTCTTACAAAACGACTTTAAAGAACTAACTATTAAGGAATTGACAGAATCAACCACACAACTTAACGAAGGTGAATGGCACAAAGGAAACGCCGCTTTGGTGCGCATGATTGCTAGGCGTAAACCTTGAAAACTTATTCCATAAAACTTGCTATTGTCTCCAGCAACTGCCCGCGGTCAATAGGTTTTGTAATATAGGCATCGCAACCAGCCTGCATGGCTTTCTGCACTTCAACATCCATCGCATAAGCGGTTTGTGCAATTACTGGAATAGCTTTATTTATCTTTTTTATGGCAAATGTAGCCTCGTATCCATTTACATTTGGAAGCCGGATATCCATCAAAATGAGATCGGCAGTCTCCTGATTTTGTTTTACAAAATCGATTGCTTCCTTGCCATCTTTAACCCAGATAAGCTTTGCTTTTGAAGGCCGAAGCATAATCATCAGCAAATTATAATTGGTTCTTTCGTCCTCTACAATTAAAAAAGTTTTATCGCTCCAATCATGAAATCTTGGTGGCGAAACGCTACTAACTACTTTTTCCTGTTCCACCTTCACTACTGCTGAAGGCAGCCGGAAACGAAACTCTGATCCTTTCCCCGGAGCAGAATCAAGGAAAATACTTCCTTCTAGCAAATCAATTAAACCTTTTATAATCGATAAACCCAGGCCTGTGCCTCCGTATTTTTTTGTACTGCTGTAGTCAAGCTGTCTAAAACGTTTAAAAACCAATTCATGCTGACTGCTTTCGATGCCCACACCAGTATCTTTCACATAGATAATCAGGTCATGCTTATCAATTTCATACCCCAGCTCAATGCGGCCTTCATCCGTAAATTTGAAAGCATTGTCGAGCAAATTACTTATAATCTGCTGTAAACGAACTGCATCTGTGTTTACAGAAAGGCTGTAAATAGCACTAGGTTCATTCAAAACGAATTTGATTTCGTCTTTTCTGCGTTTACTTTTAAGTTGCTGATAGGATTTAAAAAGCTGATTCATCAGCTCGTTGAGCATAAAATTAGTCTTGTGCAAACGCATCTGTCCCGACTCAATTTTGGCGATATCAATAATATCATCAATAAGCCGCAAAAGCACCTGACCACTATCGAACACAATTTGGGAATACTCTTCCCGCTCTTCCTGAAGGAGTTCCGGATCGCGCAAAAAATCAACAAAACCAATGATATGGTTCATCGGCGTTCTGATTTCGTGCGACATGCTCGTCAAAAAAGCTGTTTTCAATTTGTCAGATTCTTCTGCTTTTTCAAGGGCTTTGATAAGTTCATGCTCCTTCATTTTTCTTTTGGAAACATCACCAATAATCAAAATGAAAGAATGAGCATCCCTTCCTTGGCTCGAAACAAGGGTGCCTCGACACCTGAAAAATATATCTTTATCCTTGTTGAGCAGAAAAGGTGATTCAATATCAAATGGCACTTTCTCATCAATCATCACCTCGATTTTGCCGCTTAACTCTGTGTCCTGAAAAGGCTTAAAATCCTTAACATTTAATTTGTTGATAATATCAGCAGCATTGGTATCAAAAGTTTTTAAAAAAGCAGGGTTGGCTGCTGTGATATATCCGTAACGGTCGAGGTTTAAAATGGCCAAAGGAATGTTATTGATCGTAACAGCCAGCCGATGCTCAATGTCTTTTTCAGACTGTTGACATTGCTGATGCAACTGCAATTGAAGCGCTTCAATCGTGGCCTTCAATTGTTTGTTTTCGTCAAGAAGTGCTTGTTTCGTTATATCTTGTTTCATCAATCAATGCTATAAAAGCAGTTAATATCCGCTCAAAACTTATACAAATATAGTATTTCATACGCATATTTAGGCAAGAGGTTACAACAAAAACCATTTTTAGGATGCTAACAACCAAAAATAAACGATAAGAATTGACCTATAAAGGCCAAATTATAAGCTTACGCCTATAAACCAATTGATTGACAAGCCTAATTTCTAAAACAAAAACAAGGCCCGATTTCAAATCACTCGTTTTTATTGTAATTTCTTTTTGATTTACCTCCCATTTCTTAAGCAGCTTACCATCAATGGAGTACAATGCAACCTCTAGTATTTCAGAAATAGATTTTACCGTGAATTCATTTTCAGTTACAGGATTTGGGAAAAGCTGAAGTTGTTTTAGCAAAGCTTCGGATTCGGACACAAAAGGATAAATCCCGCAACTATGGAGTTGATCCAAGGAGTTTTGACGCATAGTTGGCAAAAGCGCAAACAAAGAATCGCCCGGGCATAAAGTGGCGCAACCATCGCGATGGCCAGCAATTGTACCTAAGTTTTGATTGAGCGGATGCGGCAATTGACCAAGCGGATTTAGGTTTTCTTTAGCAGATTTCCACAAAAGCAACTGCTCTAATGCCTGCTGCGCTTGGATTGTAGGCGGAACAGCGCTAAAAGTTCCAAGCATACAAATTCCCATTGTAGAAGTGTTTGAACCACAAAAATGAGCCCCTAAAACGGCATCCTGATCTAAAAAATCGCCTGGATCACGTCCGGCAAAAACACTGCCATCGGGTGCAACAAGGTAGTTGTAACCGATATCTGACCACCCATTTACTTCGGTATGATACACATAAATGCTTCGCACAAGATTAGTATAGTCTGTTATTTCATTTTGGCTAGCCGAATGGTGAATAATTTGATGACTCACTTCATTCGGGATGCGCGAATATTCAGGATCTGGCAAACCTTTGCGCCAAATTTCCTGTGAAATTATCTGTGGTGGATCGCAGTTTTCGCCTTCATGTTTTTCGATATCTGATGGAAGTGTAATAGAAGGAATTGCAATAAAATAAGCTGTTATAGAAGCGTCTTTCGGTAAACCTATAAGTTGCAATTCATGCTGCCAATCATCAAAAACAAAAAGCCTGCTCATCAAAAAATTGTCTTTTGCTTCAAAATGTTCATCTGCCATAAGGCTATAAAGCTTATCCGAAATATTCACTTCTAACTGACCATCAAGTTGATTTGGGAATTTAAAACTTATCGCCTTGAAAGCCGAAACCACAACTTTTGCATTTGCTGAACTCATCTCAATTTGCTGCACAAATCCAGACTGTGCCATCAAAACCTTTGAAAAAAATAAAATCAGCCCTAAAAATAAGAATCGTTTTAAGTTGTGCATTAACAGGTGTTTGCAGTTTGTATCTCTGTATTCCATCAGTTAATAACCTGAGGTCGACATAAAATTAATGGCTCAGACCGCTTATAAATAATTGGTTTCAAGGAATAT
>CAZOEV010000151.1:2139-6470 GCA_964578915.1 uncultured Lentimicrobiaceae bacterium | reverse complement strand
TAGCTTTATGGAAATTCCGCCGATGATTTTGCAACCGTATGTAGAAAATGCTATCCTGCACGGACTCATGCACAGCAAGGAAACGGGTCACCTTAAAATAGCCTTAAGCCTGCATGGCGATAGTATTTTGTGCGTGATAGAAGACGACGGCATAGGCCGAACTCGTGCAGCAGAAATTAGGCGCGAATCGGGTATCGAACGCAAATCGCAAGGTATGGTGATTACCAAAGAACGCCTCGATATACTCAATCAATATACGGAGGATATCTATACTGTAAATGTGATTGATTTGCTTGATGACAAAGGAAATGCAAGCGGAACCCGTGTTGAGGTTAGAATCCATTATAAAGAGTAACTTTGAAAACTCAAAAACCGACTTATGATCAGATGTGTAATAATTGAAGATGAAGCCAAATCCCGTGAAACTTTGCGTGGATTGCTCAACCGCTTTTGTGAGGACGTATTGGTTTGTGCCGAGGCAGGTGGGGTGCAGTCTGGACGTGAAGTTATTGAAGAACACCATCCTGATTTGGTGTTTTTAGATATTGAAATGCCTGATGGCAGCGGCTTTAGGCTGTTAGAAAAGCTAAAAGACATAAATTTTGAAATTGTATTTACTACTGCTTTTGAGCAGTTTGCGATAAAAGCCATTCGTTATGCAGCTCTCGACTATTTGCTAAAGCCTATTGTGCCAGAAGAGCTTATGGCTGCTGTTGAAAAGGTGCGCAACCTCAAAGAGAAAAAAACGAATCAAAAACAGCTTGAAGTGTTGATGAGCAATATGAATTCAGAGGCTTTTGAATCGAAAAAAATCGTGCTTTCTACTTCTGACAAAATTCATGTAATAGAAATGGATAATATAATCCGTTGTGAATCAGATAATTATTATACACATTTTTATTTTAAGGATGGTGGCCATTTATTAATTAGCAAAACCCTTAAAGACGTTGAAAGTCTTTTGGAGGAAGGTAATTTTATCCGCCCACACAAATCACACCTTGTTAATACGCGATACATCCAAAATTTTAATCGCGAACAAGTGGCTATTACCCTATCTGATGGCAGTATAATTCCTGTTTCGCGGCGCAAAAAAGAAAAAATTCTAGAATTTATTAATCAGCTCTAAATGTCATAAATGCCTTGATAACAATAAGCTAGATGATAATGCTATATTCCTTTAACTGAAAATAAATAGCCGCTTTCTTGTTTTTATTGGCTTGTTGTATATTAGATTTATTACTTTTAGCCTCCTTAAGCGTGTTTTAACTATTTCCTATGGAAGACTTTATATATGTATTAATTGGTATTATTTGGCTGGCTTTCAGTGTTATAAAAGGAAGTCAAAAGAAAAAGGCGGCCTTGGCCAACAGGCCACAAGAGGAAGCAAATCCTAAAAACAGGAGTTTTGAAGATATCATGGCAGAAATTTTGGGAACCAATGAAGTGAACCACACCCAGCAAAATCAAGCTGTTGAACCCATTGAAGAAGAAATAGTTGAAGAAGAGCAAGTGGGTAATGCCTACCAGTCGCTAGAAGACCTATATTTGAAGGAAAGGCTTCAAAATGAGCAGGAACTGCGCATCGAAAAACCGAAAAATAAAAATTTAGAACCACAAATAATTGAACGTAATAGCCGAAAGCAACAATTTGATTTGCGCACAGCAATCATCTATCAGGCAATCTTGGAAAGGCCTTATGCATAGGTAATTGTTGACCTTTGGCAATTTTTTTGAAATACGGCAGGTGATTTTTTGGATAGTAAAATGATTTATTTCTATCTTTACCGGCCTTAAACGCACAATAAGAGTAGTATAACATAAAATTACATGGTATGTTGAAAAATTTACTGTTGACCCTGTGCATAGTGCTGACATCTTGGACGTTAGCGCTGGCTCAGCAAGGAAGATTACAAGGTAAAGTGTACGAGAAAGACAACAGGGAACCCATTCCTTTTGCTAACATTGTACTCGAAAATGGAGGAACAGTGGTAGGTGGAGCCACTTCTGACTTCGATGGAAACTATGTCATAAACCCGATTCCTCCGGGAAAATATGACTTAAAAGCCACTTTCGTAGGATATAATCCTGTAACTATTACTGGAATTAACATTCCCGCTAATAAAATTACATTCTACGATATTGAAATGTCAGGCTCATCCATTGACCTGGAAACCGTAGAAATTATAGAGTACAAAGTTCCACTGATCTCTAAAGATAAAACCGCCAGTGGTGCTTCTGTTACCTCAGAAGAAATTAAAAAGATGCCAAATCGCTCGGCCGATGCGGTTGCTGCTACCGTTGGGGGAGTTTTCTCTCAGGACGGTGAACGTGGTAACGTGCGTGGTGCCCGTTCCGATGCAACCGCCGTTTATATAGATGGTGTGCGTGTAATTGGTTCAGGTAGTGTGCCGCAGTCAGCTATTGAGCAGGTGGATGTTATCCTTGGTGGTACGCCAGCACAGTATGGCGATGCTACGGGTGGTATCATCAGTGTTACAACCAAAGGGCCTTCGCGTAAGTTTGGCGCAGGTATTGAACTTGAAACATCGGAGCTGATTGATGCCTACGGACACAATCGCCTTGGTTTTAACATACAGGGACCTCTGCTTAAAAGCAAGAAAAATGAAACAGCGCTGCTCGGATTTTTTATCGCCGGTGATATTAATTATAACCGCGATGGAAGAATTTCAGGTTTAGGATACCACCGTGCCAGCGATGCTACACTTGCCAGCATTAGTGCTGATCCTTTGCGTCCTTCGGGAACCGGATCAGGTACTTTTAGAAACGGTGAGTTTGTGCGCTTTGGTGATTTGGTAACCTCAAAAACATCCATGAATACAGCCCGATATGGCGTGAACCTTTCTGGAAACGTAAATATCCGTACTACCGAAACCATTAACTTATCTATTGGCGGTACCTTTAACAAAACAGAAGGTGATGCTTTTAGCTATTCAGGTTCATTCTTTAACTATGATAAAAACACCCGTTTTGATAACAATACCTGGCGTGTTTTCGGTCGTTTCACACAACGTTTCCCTACGGATAATGAAAGCACTTCGCTTATAAAAAATATTTATTACTCAATCCAGGCTGACTATACACGCGAAAAAAATACTTTTGGAGATCCTGATCATTGGGAGGATGTGTTTAAATATGGCTACCTTGGTAAATATGAGGTGTATAAAACACCTACTTTTGAGTTGGGTAGCGATACCGTTAATGGAAAATTCTATGATAATGTTTGGTTGCTTAACTCCTGGGATTTTGATACCCTCGTAGCTTGGACTCCTTCAGATATCAACCCACTAGTAGCTAATTATACCACCAGTTATTATGATACTTATGCAGGTCAGCCCGGTGATAATTACGAAAACTTTAGCCAGATTCAGTTGGGTGGTGGTTTGCTTAATGGCGATTCACCTACCGCATTCTATGGCTTGTATCAGGCGCCAGGAACTAACCAAAGTGGTTATGGCTTTAATGATAACGACCAGTTTAGTGTGAATGTTTCTGGATCAATGAGTATTGGAAACCATGAAGTAAGGCTTGGTTTTCAGTATGAGCAACGCACAAACCGCAGTGTAGCTTATGCGCCAACAGGCATGTGGACGCTGATGCGTGGTTTAACAAACTTCCATATCAATGAGCTGGATAAAGACAATCCATTTGTGGTGGGTTATGATGGTATCGTTGATACGGTGATGTATTACAGAAGATATGATGGACAGTCGCAACGTACTTTTGACGCCAATTTGCGTGAAAAATTAGGACTGCCTGTTGATGGACTTGATTATATCAATATTGACTCTTACGATTTTAACAACAACACCATTGATTATTACGATAAAAATGGTCAGCTTCATACCATCAATGTACCAGGCGGCGAACTTTTCGACCTTGGCATGTTTAGCCCCGATGAATTGCTCAATGATGGTAATTACTACACTACTTATTCGGGATATGACTATACCGGCAACAAACTGACTTCACGTCCAAGTTTTGAAGATTTCTTTAATGAAACAGACGAGAATGGTATGTTTACCCGCCCAGTAGGCGCTTTCCAGCCAGTTTATATCGCTGGTTATATACAAGATAAATTTGCTTTCCGCGACCTTATCTTTAATATAGGTGTGCGTGTTGACCGTTTTGATGCAAACCAGCAGGTGTTGAATGATCCTTTTTTGCTCTTTAATGCCAGAACAGCCGGTGAAGTAACCGACATTAAAGGACAGCCTGTAAATCATCCTGCCGGAATTGGTGGTGACTATGTAGTATATGTTGATAAAGTGGATGACCCAACACGTGTTGTGGGTTATCGTAACGAAAACACT
>CAZOEV010000151.1:0-2129 GCA_964578915.1 uncultured Lentimicrobiaceae bacterium | reverse complement strand
TGCTGAAGGTGCTGAAATCCAAGATCCTACGGCTCTTGATGCCGGTTCAGGTATTTCTCCTTATCTGTTTAACCCTGATCAAAATCGTGTGGATATTAATTCATTCAAAGATTATGAGCCACAGGTAAACGTGATGCCACGTATTTCCTTCTCCTTCCCAATCTCTGACGAAGCGCTGTTTTTTGCACACTATGATGTGTTAACACAGCGTCCAACCAGTAACTTGTTCTCCAATCCTGCCACTTACTATTTCTTTGAGAATATTGGTAGCGTGATTAATAACCCTTCACTAAGGCCTTCTCAAACTATCGACTACGAGCTTGGATTTACCCAAAAACTAACAAACTCTTCGTCTATCACCTTCACCTCTTTCTACCGTGAGATGCGTGATATGATTCAGATTTATCGTTTCAACGGTGCTTATCCAAAAGACTATACTTCTTTCAATAACCTCGACTTTGGTACCGTAAAAGGTTTAACCGTTGAATATGACCTGCGTCGTACGAATAATGCACGTTTGCGTGCCAGTTATACCTTGCAGTTTGCTAATGCTACTGGAGCTTCAACCACAACAGCTTCTGCGCTTGTTGCTGCTGGTTTGCCTAACTTGCGTTCTACCATTGCTATGCCTTGGGACAGACGTCACCAGTTTAATGTACTGTTCGATTACCGTTATGGTAAAGGCAAAGAATACAATGGTCCGGTTATCAGAAGAGAAAAGAAAGACAAAGCACCTGTTCAAGTTCTGAACAATACAGGCTTTTCTCTTACAGTAACCGGTGGTTCGGGTACGCCTTATACCGCTTCACGTAATGTGATTTCTCCTGTTTCTGGTGGAAATCAATTGCTTAGAGGTACTTATTTTGGTTCACGTTTGCCTTGGCAGTTCCGCCTCGACTTACGTGTTGACAAAGATATCGACCTCAATATGGGCAGTAAAGACGGTAAAAAACGTGCAGCTTATCTCAACGTTTACGTTCAGGTACTTAACCTACTTGACACTAAAAACGTACTTGGTGTTTATTCTGCTACAGGTAACCCTGATGATGATGGATACCTTTCTGCTCCTGAATGGCAACGTCAGATCAATAACCAAACAGACCCGATTGCATTCAGGGAACTCTACAGTGTTTATGTGAATGCCCCAGGCAATTATAGCTCGCCACGTCAAATTAGAGTTGGTGTGCTCTTTAACTTCTAAACACAGGGAAAGAATGCAAGAAGAAAATAATATGAAAAAAATTAGTGTTACAATGAAAAATATGTCCAGATTGCTCTTTGCAGCCCTCTTCGTCTTTCTGATTGTGGACCAGGGCTGGGCGCGCGAACGTCAGCTACCTAATGGTAAAACTATTTCTCAAGGATTAAAGCAAACTACAGCCGGATGTTCACCTTCCTCCGCTTTTGAATGGCTCGATATTAATAATGTGCGTGCGCGTATTAATGCCGGTGGCGATATGTGGTGGGATTTGCCAGGCGGCACAGGATCTAAGTACTTCATTCCTAAAAATGGTTCTGCAACATCACTTTATGCCGGCTCACTTTGGATTGGTGGTTTGGATATCAATAACCAGCTAAAGCTTGCCGCCGTTAGGTTTAGGCAAGATGGTAACGACTTCTGGACGGGGCCTTTAACTATCGATGGAACTGCTGCCATTGATGAAAACGTCTGTGCAGAATACGACAAGCTTTTCAGGATGACCCGTGCCATGGTGGATGAGTTCTTGGCAAATACTGATCCCATTACAGGCGCTTTTATTCCAACTGATGAATATAGCATTCCTAGCGAAATCTTGAATTGGCCTGCTCATGGTGATGTTTCTAAAAATCAGAGCTTTTATTTAGCACCTTTTTATGATGTGGACGGTGATGGTGAGTACAACCCACTTTTAGGCGATTATCCACACTATGATATCGACAACAGCTTGTGCAACACCAAAACCCCTACCATGGATGAAGCTATCGAAGGCTCTATCAAAGGTTCTATCCTTGCTGACCAAGTTATCAAGGGTGACCAGACACTATGGTGGGTTTTTAATGATAAAGGAAATATCCATACAGAGTCGCAAGGTGCTGCTATAGGATTGGAAATTAGGGCACAAGCTTTTGCTTTTGCTACCAATGATGAA
>CAZOEV010000150.1:0-6482 GCA_964578915.1 uncultured Lentimicrobiaceae bacterium | reverse complement strand
TAATTTCTTGTTGCACGACAGCGATATCCACTTCAGCTTCTTCTTCAAAAGTATCCACATAACGTGGTATATTCAAATTAAAGTCGTTTTCTTTAATTTCCTCAAAAGTGGCAACGTAGCTAAATTTATCTTCAACCACTCCGGCTTTACATTCACCTTTTTTGAATTTATAGTAGGTATGAACGATATGTTCAATGTGAGATTCATTCAGCTTATTCTGATTTTTGGCAGAATCATAATGTCGGCTGGAATCGATAAACAATACATTGGAATTTTCAGCTTTCCCTTTGCTGAAAATTAAAATGGCAGCAGGAATACCTGTGCCAAAAAAGAGGTTAGCCGGTAATCCAATCACTGCTTCCAGAATATTTTCTTCAATAGTTTTCTGACGAATTTTTCCTTCGCTTGCTCCACGGAACAAAACCCCGTGAGGCACCACAACGCCTACTTTTCCTGTGCCTTCATAAGTAGTTTCAATCATGTGCGTAATAAAGGCCCAATCGCCCTTGCTTTTTGGTGGTACACCACGCCAAAAACGATTGTATTGGTCAGTTTCAGGGTCGTAAGATACGCTGGTTTTATCTCCGTCTTTGTCTTCTACCTTACCCCATTTATCTAAAGAGAATGGCGGATTTGCCACAACTGTATCAAACTTCATTAAGGAATCACCTTCTTTAAGTTTTGGGTTTCGTATGGTATCGCCCCAACGAATTGTTGCATCGTCAAAACCATGCAAAAACATATTCATTACGGCTAATGCCCATGTACTTCCGTTTGCTTCCTGTCCGTATAATGAAAAATTAGGTGAACCAACTTCCTCACCGGCTTTAATCAATAGTGATGCCGAGCCACAAGTTGGGTCGCAAATTCGTGAACCTGGTTTTGATTTGGTCAGCTTAGCGATTAAAGTTGAAACTTCTTTTGGTGTAAAAAACTCACCTGCTTTCTTGCCCGCATCACTTGCAAAACGTTCTATCAAGAACATATAAGCGCCACCAATAATATCATTGCCTTCAAGATGCGAGGGGCGTAAGTTTAATTTTTCCTGATTGAAGTCGAGTAATAGGTTTCTTAAGCGTGTATTTTTATCCTTTGGTTCACCAAGTTTGCTGTTGTTAAAGTCAATGTTTTGGAAAATACCTGCACCATCTTCGCTATACAACTTTTCACGGTTGGCTTCTTCTAAATCTGTCAGCGCAATATTTATCAATTCGCCAATATTGGCTTCATTACGGCTGTCGAATAAAAACTTAAAATGGCTATGTTCAGGCACAACAAAGCGTTCGTGTTGCATGGCTCTTTTTGCTCTTTCGTGTTCCTGATGGTATTTTTTCAAATAGGTTTCGTATTTATCATCGTGCACATCACTTAAATACTTAATAAAGAGCATTGTGAGTACATAATCTTTATAAACACTTGGGTCTATACTTCCGCGAAAGGTATCACAGGCTTTCCAAACTGCGTTATTAATGTCGTTTTGTGTTATTTTTATAGCCATGATATTTATTTAATTGCGTTTATTAATATTTGTTGAATTTCGCTCTCTCTGAGCATTTCAATTTGTTGTTTTAGCTTTTTCTCCTTGTTTCGGAGTTTGAATAGTTGCAAAATCAATTCTTGCTTTTTAATATTTGGTACTGGAATTTCCAATTCAGATAAAACAGCTTTTGAGATTGAAGCAATTGAGGAACCTCTTGCTTGTACTTTTAATATTGTTTGTGTCCTTGGATGGTTAAGAAACCACATCAGGTAACCAGGTAATATGTTCCCGTCATGCAATCTGATTACAAAAAAGGAAGTGGAAGCTACAGCTGGCATTTCCTCGTTCTCATAGCAAGCTGCAAAATTCTTTGTTCCTTTGGCAGCAAACAAAACATCTCCTTTTTTCAGAAGATGTTTGTTAATTCTGCTTTCTGAATTTAAGTCAGGGTACAAGGTTTCTGCAAGCTCTCCATTTTCATCAAAGTGTTTGGCTTGTAAATAGACAATCTCACCTTTTTGAGTTGGCCTCACAAAAACGCCAGTTTGTATGCTTGCAATATGTTTCAATATCCTTTTCAAGATTTATTTTTAAGTAATGACGCTACAAAAGTAAACTATACGCTTTAGTTTGTCAAGTAAAAAAATAAATTAATTTTAAGTACGAGTTCTACAAATTATAAAATTTGGTTTTTGATTCAGCATTTTAAAGATTAAAAAATCATTTAAATACATATATATTAAGGAGTTGGTCAACTCTCTTAGGTCGGTTGTTCTATTTTATAAAATTTTAATCGTAGAGCAGAAAGTTCGATTTGTCCTACTAAAAATCGAGATGTCTAATTTGAAATGGGGTTTACTGTTTTGAATAAAAAAAACACCTTATCAGGAACTCCATTTCCCGATAAGGTGTTTAAACCAAATAAAACGCAGAATTTAAGCGTTCATAAACAACTCAATATCAGCATCCACTGTGCCAATTGGAGCTATTCCAAAATTGTTTACCAAAACATTGGCAACATTGGGTGATAAAAATGCTGGCAAGGTTGGTCCGAGATGGATATTTTTAACTCCAAGAGCTAATAAGGCCAGCAATACGATTACAGCTTTTTGTTCGTACCAGGCAATATTATAAGCAATTGGAAGTTCGTTAACATCTTCAAGACCAAATACTTCTTTAAGTTTTAGTGCGATAATTGCCAATGAATAGGAATCGTTGCACTGTCCGGCATCCAACACACGTGGAATTCCGCCGATATCGCCCAAAGGCAGTTTGTTGTAGCGGAACTTGGCACAGCCAGCAGTAAGGATTACGGTATCCTTAGGCAGCGCATTGGCGAAGTCGGTGTAGTAGTTTCTATCTTTCATACGGCCATCGCAGCCAGCCATAACGAAGAACTTTTTGATTGCTCCTGATTTCACGGCGTCAACAACTTTATCAGCCAGTTGAATTACCTGATTGTGTGCAAAACCTCCAATGATTTCGCCTTCTTCGATAGAAGTAGGTGCAGCACATTTTTTAGCATGCTCGATAATGGCGCTAAAGTCCTTTTTTCCAGTAGTTGGGTCTGGCTCAATATGCGGGAATCCTGTGAATCCTGATGAACCAGTTGTATAAACTTTATCAGCATATTTGGAAGACTTACGAGGAGGCACGATACAGTTTGTAGTGAACAAAACAGGGCCGTTAAAGCTTTCAAACTCTTCATTTTGTTTCCACCAGGCGCTGCCGTAGTTTCCAAAAAGATGACTGTATTTTTTGAGTTTTGGATAGTAATGTGCAGGCAACATTTCGCTATGCGTATAGATGTCAACGCCACTGTTTTCAGATTGTTCAAGCAATTGCTCAATATCTTTAAGGTCGTGGCCCGAAATCAAAATTCCAGGACGTGTTCCAACACCGATATTTACTTTAGTCATTACGGGACTGCCGTAAGTATCATTGTGGGCTTTGTCCAGAAGCGCCATTACTTGAACACCATTTTTGCCTGTTTCAAGCACCAAAGCGGTAAGCTCGTCGGCACTTAAATTGTCGTTTTGTACCTCAACCAAAGACCTAAAAGTGAATTCAAAAATTTCTTTATCAAGATAACCTAAATGCAAGGCGTGCATGCCATAAGCCGCCATACCTTTGAGGCCGTAAATAGTGAGTTCGCGCAATGATCTTACATCTTCGTTTTCTGTTGCCAACACACCAACAGTAAGTGCTTTCTGATCAATTTCATCTGTAGAAGCTGGTTTCCACGTGGCACTTTCGTAAAGCACATCAACACTTACCCCTTTGTTTTCCAGTTCTTTGGAGAATTTATCACGCAATTCAAGGCCCTCAATTACTTTCTTTCTGATGGCTTCATAATCGAAGTTGGCATTGGTGATGGTTGTAAACAAAGCGTCAAACACAAAATGATCAACTTCCGCATTTCTCACTCCTTTTTTAAAAGCTGCATGGGCATATACAGAAATTCCTTTAGCCACATAAATCAGCATATCCTGAATGGCAGCCACTTCTGGATTTTTACCACAAACACCCATTTTTTCGCAGCCGATTCCTTTTGAGGCTTCCTGACATTGATAACAAAACATACTCATAATTTTTTCGTCTTAAATTTGTAAAATATTGCTGTTATTTACTTAACAGCATAGGTTTTTTAGAAAATTTCTTTGATTAAAGTGGGTTTAAAGTTAATCATAACCCAAGCCCAATTATTGGTAATTCCCGAATCACCACCTTTGAGCATTTCAAGTGTTTTGGTGCCGAACATCTGGCTGTAGCCGACTGATAGCCCAACTTGCGGACTCAGGTTATAAGAAAAAACCAAATCGAGTTCCGTTCCCAAACCATTAGGCATAGCTTCGACTGTATTTACAATATCCTGATTCAGGACTTCATTAGCAGCGCTAAAAAAGTGCAGTGTTCCTGATAAATTCCATTTATCCTGACGGTATTTTGCGGAGACATAAACATCACTCAAACCCACGCTATTGATGTGATTTCCGACATAAAAATAATCCATAAACCCGTTAAATTTATGGTTTGTACCATAGTATGGATTAAAAGAATTATTGGTGTAATCGGGATCCTTTGCTTTTTCAAGTTCGCTTGTTCCGGAAAGGTATTCCCAGCCTAAGCCAAACATCCAATCGCTATTGGCGGCATAATTTGCGCCGGCGGCCAAATAATAAGCAGAAAGATCGCGGTCACTGGCGTCTTTACCCATTGAAAGATAAGCGGCAGCGTTTAAATCGAGTTTGTTTTGTTTGTAAACCACGCGCCCACCCAGCGTTTGCGCAAATACTGTTTTAGATTTATCTAGGCCATCTTCCTCATAATCAAACTGCCAACCATTATTCATTCCCAGCAAACTGAGGTTCCATTTGTCAAAGCTTTTATGAAACCAGGCAAACTGCATGGTTTTGTAGTTATTCACTTGGTAATCTGTACCAATAAGACGTTCCTGTTCCTGATTATAAGCCACACCAAGGTGTAATTTAAAATCATTCTCGTAAACTAATAATGCCAAGTCGTGGCTTCTGGCTTGCTGCGCCCAGTCCACGTTTCCTAAGATACGGGCATCATCGTAAACCAATTCCTGGCGACCAACTTTTAGTTTTAGATGCTCATTAAAAAGATACGCAGCCCAAGCCTGATGCAGCATTAATTGGTTAGAATTTGCTACCAATTGTGGCTGATCGCCCCATACGCGGATATCCTG
This sequence comes from uncultured Lentimicrobiaceae bacterium, assembly GCA_964578915.1. Taxonomy (GTDB): domain Bacteria; phylum Bacteroidota; class Bacteroidia; order Bacteroidales; family F082; genus UBA5536. The sequence goes on along the minus strand of CAZOEV010000150.1, from coordinate 1,290 downwards.
CACGCTAATTCCAAGTTGGATTTTATCGCTTTTAAATCCAGCATTTAGGCGTGTTCGTTGGCTGATAAAAAAGGCCGGATCATTGGTTTCGTTTACCAATTGTTTGAATCCATTTCTAAATTCTGCTCTAGGTCTGATTTGGGCATCCAATGAAAATTGAGCTTTCAATCCAGACTGAATTCCTAATAGAAGAAGACAAAGTAAAAACAACTTAAATGAGAAGGCTTTTGGGTTTTTCATGATTAAGTTTATTGTTATTTTTTTCACACTGCAAAACTCCATATTTTTTTTCTAATGTACAAGAATTATGGTAATTATTTACCTGTTTTCCTGTAAAAAAATTCCACCTAAGTGGAAATCAGAATTTTGATTACAAATAATCCTTTAAGGTATGAGATTTTAAATGATTGCGGAAGTCCACAGTCATTTTTCGGGTAACATTGTCCATAATACATTTATCAAAAGGGCAAATATGTTTATCCAAGGGACAAGTCGTGACCTCAATTTTTCCTTCGATAGACTCATAAATTTCAAGCAGGCTAATGTCTGCGGGATCTTTCTTTAAGGTAAAACCTCCGGTTGGTCCCCTGTGTGATGCCAAGAAATTATCCTTAACAAGGCGCTGAAAAATTTTGGCTACATGATGTTTTGAGCTACCGGTTAAATCGGCGATATGAATAACATTAGCCATTTTCTCGGCTTTAGCCACTATAATCATTCCGTGTAAAGCTATAGAAGCTGCTTCGGTAAGGGTTACAATTTTCGACATCGTGATTTAAGTAATTAATTACCAAAATTACATATAATTTTTATTGTCCATAAAAAATGAGGCTTAAAAACCCGCTTTAGGCCTTTATTTAGAATTGCTTTAAATTAAACCCGAACAATTAGCGTTTTACTATTGCTACAAAGCCATAGAAAAGCAAATAATTAGCATCTTTGCACATTAAAAAACAAGAGAAAATTCATGGAAATAATTGATCTAATCCTAAAGCAGACGCTAATCATAACCACTTTTGTGCTGGGCATGATGATGGTGATTGAATATATAAACATTCAAACGCGTGGATTATGGTCGAAAAAGCTTCAAAAGTCGCCAATTTCTCAAATTATTATGGGAAGCCTGATGGGTATAATACCCGGATGTTTAGGCACTTACACTATTGTTTCGCTTTATGTGCATCGCGTAGTGATGTTTCCGGCGCTTATCGCTACGCTCATCGCCACTTCGGGTGATGAAGCTTTTTTTATGTTTTCAACAATTCCCGTAACAGCCATAAGACTTACGGT
>CAZOEV010000149.1:0-6486 GCA_964578915.1 uncultured Lentimicrobiaceae bacterium | reverse complement strand
TGATAAGGGCCTTTCGGATCTTTTTTGAAGGCTGCAATTTTATCCTTGATAAGCTGATTGTCAATTTTTTGCGCCATTGAAAACTGCGGTACAGCGAGAAACAATAATAGGACTATCGTTTGAAAAACTTTCATTGTTGCGGGATTTGTATAGCGTCAAAGATAGACCAAAAGGAAGAATGAGTTTGCTCTCAAGAAGGAAATACTTTTTGTTTGTTTAGGTCAAACAAATTTTTAGGAAATCAACTTTCTGTTGTAATATTTTCTTATAAGTTAAATGATGTAATTTTGATGTATTACTAATATCTCCTCAGCTGGCGCACATTTGTATTGTGTGCCCAAATGGAAAATAAAACCACGCTATCAATTACATGCCAATAGATAAAAATCATGATCTTGTGAAAAGGGTATGTTGCGGCAATACAATAAATAAGCTTCTGCTTCAATCAGTATTGTCCTTGAAAAGGAACCCAGGCCAAAGCTAAACTTTCTTTGCATCTCAGCATACCCTTGCTTGTCGCACCAGCTCCAGGGTTAGGCAGGTATTTGAGCCTCCTTCACACTCCCGAAACTCACTTATTTGAAAAATAAGCGCCTATCCTGTCATCAACATTTTTTTGAAGGTTACGATACCAAAATGAATAGTCATAGCGATGATATACTCCTTCGGCAAAGGAGCCAATAGCTAAATTTTCACCCTCAGGAATAGTTGTAGTAAGGGCTTTGGTTTCCGGATTAATTTGCGCCCCACAATACTGAGCTTCTTCGCGAATAAACTCCCCGGTTTCATCATTAAAAAACAACGATCCCATATTATTTGTAGCATCGGCATACGCGCTGTCTGTTCGCCAGTTTAGCGGATTGATGCAGTGGGCTCCTTCCATAAGCATTGGGCTTCCTACTGAGGTTACGGACTGTGTGTTATAGGTGACTACAACGCCTATGTCAGTCGCATTTTGCGCAAAGCTAAGTCCTGACGAAAACAAATCAGCATCAGTAACCGTATATCCAATCAGGTAAGCCGCCACTAACCGTTCGCTGAGTTTCGGATTGTCAACAAATCGGTTTTTTATAAGCTCTATCAATGCCATTGTGCCCTGGCTGTGGCCTGCCAACATATAGGGTCGTCCGTTATTCAGGTTTTCTATATAGTAATCGAATGCTTGCTGAACGTCAACAGCTCCCTCTTTAAATTCCGGAGTATCAGTAGCCAAACTGACTCCCGTCATATCCACATTCGTTGACATCTGCCTGTAATAGGGCGCAAAAACATTGGCATATGGCTCAAACACGCTGGCTTGTGCTTTATAAATTCCAATGGCTAATGCACGCTCATCACTGCTGGTTAAATCCATTGCCCCACTGGCATTGCTACTTACAGTCGGATAAACATAAAAAACATCCACACTTTTATCTATGTCAGACATAGAAACCCAATTTTCTGCATCGTCGTATGCGATTGTTGGCACAGGCTCATCATCGGTATTGCTTTTGCAGCCAGTAAACAGCAACATACCGATTACGACCGATAGTCCAATAATTACCAATGGGCTATACCTATTATTAATTTTTCTTGCATCTGGTTTTAGTAGTTTCATTTGTTTAATTTTTTGGTTTTAGGAATATTATTTCCTGTTTTTACCATGGTAGGCGCTAATTCTGTCACCTACATTTTTTTTGAGATTTCCATAAAAAATGGCATAATCATAGATATGGTACACACCTTCAGGAAAAGTGACGCTGGTGGCAGCTAATTCTTCCTGATTAGATACTTGTGTGATTACAAGTGCATTGCCTTTTTTTTGTGCCGCTGCAAAATGCGGATATTTTACCGGGTTTGTGGGGTCATCATGTCGAAAAAATACCGCTTCGATATTTTCTGAAGCCGATGCAAAAGCTGTGTCTGTTTTCCAGTTGAGCGGATTAACCACATAAGAACCAGGCAACACGGTAGGTGCCAAACGCTCCACACCCTCTGCATCCGACAGGCTGTTATACGTAATAAAACAACCGGTTTCACTAGCGTTTTCGCTGATCTTTATCAAGGGGTTTACTTCAATATCCGATGGTGTGATCGAATATCCGATGGTGTAAGCTGCAATGAGTCTGGATAGCAACTCAGGGCTACCAGTAAGCAGTTCGCCAGCTTTTGATAGTTCCACCAACCTAACTGACCCCTGACTATGAGCCGCAAGAATTATTGGGCGTTCTCCACGGTTAAAATGTTTCATAAAGTAACTGAAAGCGGCAATCAGGTCTTGCTGCCCCAACTCAAAAATGGGACGGGCAGTGGTGAGCATTATTGGATTAATATTTACATTATTTTGTCTGTAAAAGGGCGCATAAATATTGGCTTGTCCATCAAAAATGCTGGCCTGTGAAACCAAAGTCCACCAGGCTTCTTGCCGCAAGAGCGTATCATGAATATCCATCAAATAGCTTGTGCTGTCAGAAAGAATAGTAGGATAAACCCAGAAAACATCAACAGCTTTTTTTTCCTTGCTGAACCATGCTGGCTTACTTATCCAGCAGTCGGACTGCGAATAGTCAGGCGTCTCAGTAATGTGGTAGTCGGGATCAAATGGCGGTAATACTATTGGCATGCCTAACGCCATACCGCTTAAATCTTCGAGTGAGGGTGTTTTATTCTCAAGTTTTTCATGCTGTGTAAATGCAATGCTCAGCAAAGTTGCAACAACTAAAAGTAGCAAAACGAGAGTAAAATAAACTGTTTTCATTATTTAGGTATTTGGTAGAAATGACATGATTTGCATAATAAACAAAGTAAAGCAAGATGTCATCAGTTAACAAGTTTTTGATGTCCCAATAGACTGAGAAGATGTCCCATTAAAAAAACTATCACACTATATAACTGTCTTTGCGTTATTTAGAATAGCTGCTTTTAAGCAAATCTATTTGAAACTAAACTTTAGTATTGACTAATTAAGAATTTAATCTCATTTTTGTATAAAATTATACAGGCAAATGAATTCAAAAGCAGCCTACTTTTTTGCCACTTTATTGCTTGTAAACTTAACTTTTGCCATACTGCTGTTTCTACTTAGCAAATTACAGCATCGCAAAGGATTATCGTATATTTACTGGTCACTTTTTTTAAAAGCGGTGCTTTCTCTCGGGCCAGCTTTACTCATGTTCAGCACAGATATTTCGTGGTCGGCTTATTTGACAGGCTCTGTAAAAGTTACTTTAATTCCACTCACCTATTTGTATTTTAAGAAACTTTCGAGCCAGGATAAAAGTCTGAAAAAAAATGATTTGTGGCATTTTCTACCGACAGCAATAAGCATTGTACTGACTTTGATACTTGTTCCTGGCCATGCCCATGAAATCATCGGACATAGCAACGAAACCTTAAAGTCAACTATGACAATGATATGGGACAATAGGATCCACCACAATATATTAGCAACTACAAGTCGTATTATTTCATTCGGACAGGCCGTTTTATATGCTTTCCTTGTTTACCAGCTTTATGTGAAGTATCTGCGTGTTATTAAAAACAACACTTCCATCTCTCACTATAATGCTATATGGATCAAGTGGGTCGTAATAATATTTCTATTGCAAGGTTTCTTTGAAGGCTTTGCCCTGCTGGGAATTTATCAGTTTAATTTCCTATTAATACTCGCCTTTGTCTATCAACTTGTTTTTGCTTTCTTTTTTGTGATACACGCAAGTCTGCAAAAAGATTTATCCAATATTTTTATAAACTCAACCAACGAAACATCCCCAGCAATTCCCAGTGAGGAAAAGAGTCATTTCATGCAACAATTCAGCGAAAAAGAGTTGTTTCTTATCCCCGACATCTCGCTGGAAGAAGTGGCACGAAAGCTCAATATATCAAAGTACGAACTCACGCAAATAATAAAAGAGAAAGGATACAGCAACTTCTATAATTTTATCAATGAGCATCGCATCGAAAAGAGTAAAATACTACTGAAAGAAATACCTGAAGATTACGTTATCGAGTCTGTCATTGAGCAATCAGGCTTTAATTCACGCTCTACTTTTTACAGGGTATTTAAACAAACAACAGGAAAAACTCCCGGCGACTTTCTGAACCAACAACACAATAGCAATAGCCTAAATTAACTCTAAATATTCTCGTAAACCACCTAGCACGCCATACATGTTTTACGCTTATTTATAAAAGAATTGTAGAAGTTTTCCTGCATCAAGGCACAGATTACAGAACCATCTTAGCTTTAGAAACAAACACTATTAGCGCATTTTTAAAACTTTACGCATCATAATCTGGATCAATAACAAAACAGCTCCTTCAAAAGTGTTTTCAGGCAAAATGTACCCAGCTTTAAAACGATTCCGATCTTATTTAAACATTTTTATACGACAATGGTCGCTCAAGCGCCAAATGATGTAGTAGTGATGTAGTGACTTAGACTCTTTACAGTAAGTAAAACCCTTATTTTTGTCGCACAAACATTTCGCTGATGAAGCAATACTACATTTCTGTATTCCTATTTTTATTCCTTGGCCTTTCAGGCTTTTCCCAAAACCTAACAATAGATCAAAAAGTTGATAGTCTTTTGCAACTAATGACCCTCAATGAAAAAATCGGACAGATGACACAAGCTGAGCGGGGGGCGCTGGATAACCAATCAGATATCACGACATACGGAATTGGATCGCTCTTAAGCGGCGGCGGTTCAGCACCTACACCTAATACAGCAACAGCCTGGGCAAATATGTACGACCAATTTCAGCAAAAAGCCATGCAAAGCCGTCTCTCTATCCCGCTTATCTATGGCGTGGATGCGGTTCATGGCCACAACAATGTGATGGGCGCTGTTATATTTCCCCACAACATCGGCCTTGGCTGTACCTGGAATCCAGAACTGGTGAAGGAAGCAAATGAAGTTACAGCCAGCGAAGTTGCTGCCACTGGCATCGACTGGACTTTTGCGCCTTGTATTGCAGTAGTAAGAAATGAAAGCTGGGGACGCACCTACGAAGGATTTGGAGAAACACCTGAAATTCAGGAAATTATGGCATCAGCTTCTGTAATTGGCCTTCAGGGTAACGATCTGGGCGACAACGAGACCATTCTGGCTTGTGCCAAACACTATGTTGGCGACGGCGGCACAACGAATGGTATCGACCAGGGCAATACGGAAGTAAGTGAAACTTTGCTCAGAGAGATTCACATGGCAGGATATATCGATGCCATTGAAGCCGGTGTAGGTTCCATCATGGTCTCTTATAGCAGTTGGAATGGCATAAAATTGCACGGGCACGATTATTTGATCAACACAGTACTCAAAGAAGAACTTGGTTTTGAAGGATTCATTATCTCCGATTGGAAAGGTGTTGATCAGATTGATGAAGATTACCGAACAGCTGTTAAAAGATCTATCAATGCGGGTGTTGATATGGTGATGGTTCCCGATAGGTATATTTATTTTATCAATATTCTTAAAGACCTTGTAGCATCAAATGAGGTAAGCATGAGTCGTATTGATGATGCCGTAAGACGTATTCTCAAACAGAAGTTCCTGATGCGGCTTTTTGAAGAGCCGTATACCGATAGGAGCTTGCTGCCAGGCGTTGGTTCAACAGCACATAGAAATGTTGCGCGACAAGCAGTGAGAGAATCGCTGGTGTTGCTGGCGGCAAAAAATGATGTGCTTCCATTGAGCAAAACCGACCAGAAAATACTCGTTGCAGGCCGGCTTGCAGATAACCTTGGCGGACAATGTGGCGGATGGAGCATCTCGTGGCAAGGCTCAGAAGGCAATATCACAACCGGAACGACCATTCTGGCCGGGATGCGGCAATTGGCAGCTGCAGGACAAATTGTTTATTCTGAAACAGGAAATACAAGCCAGGAGGTGGACGTAGCCGTCGTTGTTATTGGTGAAACACCATACGCAGAAGGTGCAGGCGACCGTAGCTCACTCAACATTGAAACTTCTGATGTGAATCTTGTAAAAACACTGAAAGAAAAAGGCATCCCGGTAATTGTCGTTTTGGTTTCCGGACGTCCGATGATTATTGGCGAGCTACTCCCCTATACTGATGCTTTTGTTGCCGCATGGCTTCCCGGTACTGAAGGAAAAGGTGTTGCTGAAGTGCTGTTTGGCGATTACCAGCCCAAGGGAAGACTCACGCATACTTGGCCTGGCGAGATGAGTCAGGTGCCAATCAATGTTGGCGATGCCGATTACCATCCAGTTTTTGCCTATCAGCATGGTTTGCAGGTCTTCCCAACTGAAACCGAAAGTCAGCTGTTGCCTTACGCAGCCTATCTGAATGCGACAGGTGACAAAATCCTTCTTTCGCTGACTGACACGATCTCCAATCTTGAAGCCGCCAACAGTGATTTTAGCATACAACTAAACGGGATTGCACAGCCGGCTTTAGCAGGAAATGTTTCCATCTCCAGCCTCGATGCCTCTATTCTTGAAATCAACCTAGATACGACTCTTGTTGCAAAAGGCAATGGCTT
>CAZOEV010000148.1:0-6494 GCA_964578915.1 uncultured Lentimicrobiaceae bacterium | reverse complement strand
AAACTCAACACTAAAATCAGTGAAAATTTGCCGGTTAAAGCGATTAAAAGCTTTCTAAAAAATCCTTTCTTTACTAGTTGGCTCATAAAAAAAAGGGAGTGGAATTTGTCGTTAAACGAAGATTATTAATGGAAGCATTTATTTAAACTACTCAAACACAAATATACAGCATATTTTCAATAATGAAAGCGACTATAATAAGACGAACTCTTTAGTCTGAAACTTACTTTTAACGGCGCAAATGCTAAATATCAGAATTGCACCTTCAAATAGTTTATCGCAGAATTGCGCAATAAGCTTATTTTTGCCTTTTAATAATTAATATGATGGGAAAAATCCTTCTGATTCAAACAGCTTCGCTCGGTGATGTAGTTTTGGCTACTGCGCTGGCCGAAAAACTGCACCAGCATTATCCGGAGGCCAAGATTGACCTACTGATAAAAGAAGGCTACGAAGGATTATTTGAACAACACCCATTTTTAAATAATGTGTGGATTTGGGATAAGAGTCAAAAAAAATACCCACATCTTTATCAGCTTATCAGTCTTTTGCGCAAAGAAAAGTTTGAATTAGTCGTTAATGTCCAGCGGTTTTTGTCATCGGGACTTATCACAAATTTTATTGGGGCAAGAAAACGTGTCGGTTTCAGCAAAAATCCTTTGAGTTTTTTATACAGCAATAGCTTTAAACACCAAATTGGTGAAGGAAAAGAAGCTACACACGAAACGGTGCGCAACCAGCAATTAATCGCCAGTTTGACAGATGAAAAGCCTGAAAAACCGCGGTTATATCCCACAAAAACAGATTTTGCTAAAGTTTCTGAATACAAAACCAAAAAATATATCTGCATCGCGCCAGCCTCCCTATGGTTTACAAAGCAATTTACGGAAGAAAAATGGGTGGAGTTTATGCAGCAACTCGGAACTGATTTGCATGTATATCTTCTTGGCTCAAAGAATGATACAACACTTTGTGATCAAATTATTAAAAAATCTGAACACCAGAACAGCATCAATTTATCAGGCAAGCTAAGTTTACTTGAGTCAGCAGCGCTGATGCGTGATGCCCAGATGAATTATGTAAACGACTCGGCACCGATGCATTTATGCAGTGCTGTTAATGCCAGAGTAACTGTAATCTATTGTTCCACCGTTCCCGAGTTTGGATTCGGACCTCTATCCGATGATTCAGTGATTATTGAAACAACAGAAAAACTGGACTGCCGTCCTTGTGGATTGCATGGTTATCAAAGCTGTCCGGAAAAACACTTTCGCTGTGCTAACAGTATTTCAACACAAAAATTACTCACCAGATTATGACCTACGAAGAAGAAATTGAAGCTGCCGTAAAAGTTTTGAAAGACGGCAAGGTAATGCTTTACCCTACCGACACTATTTGGGGACTTGGTTGTGATGCTACCAATCCAAAAGCTGTTGAAAAGATCTATAGAATTAAACAACGCTCCGAAAACAAAAGCTTGATTGCATTGATTGACAGCGAAGAACGCCTTAAAACCTATGTAAAAAAAGTACCTGAAATTGCATTCGACCTCATACAAAATGCTGCTAATCCGATCAGCATAGTATATCCCGGAGCTCAAAATCTGGCAAAAAATGCCATTGGATCGGACAAAACCGTCTGCATCAGGGTAACTACAAATGAGTTTTGGAAAGGCCATCGCTTCCACATCAGCCAATATTTCTGGTCAGCCCACACCGCTTATCTTCACTCAAATTTCCCAAGAAGTAAAAAATTCTGTTGACCATATTGTTGGACTTCACCAAGAAGATTTAAAACTTCCAAAAGCTTCTACCATTATAAAACTTGAAGCTGATGGCAAGTTTGAAATACTGCGCCCCTGATTTTACTGCCTATTTTTCGAAAAATATCTTCCCCCATTTTGAACAGTATCAATCTCTGTGTTGTTTAAGTTACTAGCCAGAAATAATATTCACCTCCCGTAAATACTGCAATCGTTTGCGATAAAACAATTACTAGAGGTTATTTAGACTTGATAAAAATTACTTAAATTTTGTACTTTTGCAGCTGCATTAAATCACCGCTTTAGAAGCTTAAAAAAGTTGATAATGACACAAAAAAGAAAATTCACTTTAGACAATACAGACAAGGAAACCCTTAAAAAATGGTATGGTCTGATGACGATAGGCCGTCAAATTGATGAAAAGGCGCCTAATTATCTGAAGCAGGCTTTAGGCTGGTCGTACCACGCACCTTATGCCGGACACGACGGTATACAACTTGCTATCGGACAAGTTTTTAATCGCGAAACAGACTTCTTGTTTCCGTATTATCGCGATATGCTTACCGCCATATCAGCCGGCCTAACTGCCGAAGAAATCATCCTTAACGGGCTTTCAAAAGCCGATGATCCGGCCAGTGGCGGCAGACACATGTCAAACCATTTTGCAAAACCTGAGTGGAATATCCAAAATGTGTCTTCAGCAACGGGCAATCATACGCTACATGCTGTAGGAACAGCCAGAGGAATTAAACAATACGGTTCTAAAGGAATTGCCATCAGCTCACAAGGCGAGTCTTCTACTTCTGAAGGTTACGTTTTTGAAGCAATCAATGGCGCCTCTAATGAAAAACTTCCCGTTTTGTTTGTGTTTCAGGATAATCAATTTGGTATTTCTGTGCCACAAAAAGACCAATCTGCCAATCGCAGAGCTGCACAAAACTATAGCGGCATGAAAAATCTGAAAATTATTTATTGCGATGGCAAAAGCGTTTTCAATTCGATGAATGCGATTTATGAAGCCCGCGAGCATATTGAGAAATTTGGCGAGCCAGTGATTGTTCACGCCAATTGTGTGCGCATCCATTCTCATTCAAATTCTGATAAACACGAGCTTTACCGCGACGACAACGAGCGCCATTGCGTGCGTTTGAGCGATCCGCATACCCGTTTCAGGGTGCAGTTGATTCACTCAGGAAAATTCACTGAAGAAGAGCTGAATGAATTAGATGCTGAAGCTAAAAAAGTAATTTCGGCAGCACACAAAAAAGTAATCAAAGCAGCTGACCCAAGTCCCGACAGCATTTTTGACTTTGTACTTCCCGAGCCTTTTGTTTCAGAAAAATATCCTGAAGGCCTGCACGACGGCACTAAAGGTGAAACGATGAAGTATATTCAGGCGCTGAATGAAACTTTGAAAGCCGAGTTTAGAAAAAATCCCGATACGTTTATTTGGGGACAAGATGTAGCCAACAAAGACAAGGGTGGCATTTTTAATGTTACCAAAGGCATGCAGCAGGAATTTGGTAAAAAACGCGTTTTCAACGCCCCTATTGCTGAAGACTATATCATGGGGACAGCCAATGGCATGAGCCGTTTCGACAAAAAAATCCGTATCGTGGTTGAAGGCGCTGAATTTGCTGATTATTTTTGGCCAGCCATGGAACAATTGGTTGAAACTTCGCACGATTATTGGCGTAGCAATGGCGCATTTTCGCCCAATGTAACGATCAGATTAGCCTCGGGCGGATATATCGGCGGTGGCCTTTATCATTCACAAACCATTGAAGGTGCGCTTGCTACACTTCCTGGCTTGCGTATTGTATATCCATCTTATGCTGACGATGCGGCAGGACTTTTGCGCACTTCGATGAACAGCGAAGGACCTACTGTATTTTTAGAGCCTAAAGCATTGTATAATGATCCGCTCGCCGAAACCGTGGTTCCAGAAGATTTTGAAGTGCCATTTGGCAAAGCCAGAATCCGCAGAAGTGGTAGCGATTTAAGCATTATTACTTATGGCAATACCACGCACATGGCCGTGCAAGTTGCAGATCGTATCAGTGATGAAACCGGCAAAGAGATTGAAGTGCTGGATATCAGAAGCATCGTTCCATTAGATAAAGAAGCCATTCTCGCAACCGTCAAAAAGACTTCGCGTGTGCTTGTAGTGCACGAAGACAAAGTGTTTTCTGGATTTGGTGGTGAACTGGCTTCCATTATTGCCGAAGAAGCTTTTGAATACTTGGATGCCCCAGTAAAACGCGTAGGATCAACCTTTACACCTGTTGGTTTCAACCGTATTTTGGAAAAAGAAATTCTGCCTAATGCAGATAAAATTTATGCTACTGCTAAAGCAATATTGGATTTTTAAGCAGCTCAAAAACAGACAAACAAAACGCTTCACGAAATCCGTGAAGCGTTTTTTTTATGCCTGAATATTTGAATCCAGTGGAGGTGCGACTATAAGGCGACGCCAATTAGTCGCGCCCTGACTCTAAATTACATTCTGTGCTTAACAATCTTTAACGGCAGCTTACGGGAGCTAAAACTATTACAAACAATAATTGTTTACTTTTGGATGTTTTAGTAATATCAAATTCACCGGCTTGTATTACTGCTATAAACAAGAATTATCCTTTTCAAACTATTTCAGCATGAAACAAATTGCATTAATTATTGCTTTTTCAATTATAACCTTTTCATTGTCAGCACAAAATGCTTCAAAATCTGACCCAAAAGAAACCAGTCAGAAATTTGCAGCCACACTTTTTTATATAGACAATTTTTATGTGGACAGCACCAATACGCCCGAGCTCGTTGAAGAAGCCATTGTTTCGATGCTCAAGGAACTTGATCCGCACTCATCTTATTACTCCAAAGATGATATTGAAGCCGCCAACGAACCGCTAGAAGGCAGTTTTGAAGGTATCGGAGTAACTTTTCAACTTTTGCGTGATACCATTTTGGTTGTTTCGCCCGTGCCGGGTGGTCCTTCGGAAAAGCTGGGAATATTGGCCGGCGACCGCATCCTGACAATTGATGGCGAAGAAGCTTTTGGAAAAAAAGTGACCAATAAATTTGTTATGGATAGGCTGCGTGGCAAAAAAGGCACTAAGGTGAATGTGAGTATTTTACGCAATTATCAGCCTGATTTAATTGATTATACCATTGTCCGTGACGAAATCCCTATCAATAGCATTGACGCGACTTATATGCTAACAAAAGACATCGGCTATATAAAATTGAACCGTTTCTCGAAAACTTCCATGGAAGAATATCATGCCTCGATGAAAGAACTGCGTAACGACGGCATGAAAGATCTGGTGCTGGATTTAAGAAGTAATTCTGGCGGCTTTTTGAATGTGGCTGTTGAGCTTTCTGATGAATTTTTGAAAGAAGGCAAATTGATTGTTTACACCGAAGGCTCAAAAAGTCCGCGACAGGATTTCACAGCTACAAGCCGCGGCAGCTTTGAAGACGGCAAGCTTGTGGTGCTGATAAATGAAGGCTCGGCCTCGGCAAGCGAAATTGTTTCGGGAGCTATTCAAGATTGGGATCGCGGCGTCGTTATTGGTAGGCGATCCTTTGGCAAAGGCCTAGTGCAGAGGCCATTTCAGCTTCCTGACGGCTCAGTAATCAGGCTTACGGCAGCGCGTTATTATACGCCAAGCGGAAGAAGCATTCAACGGCCATATGACGAAGGCAGCGAAACCTATTTCAAAGATTTGTTTGAGCGCCAGGAAAAAGGAGAGCTGGTAAATGCTGACAGTATTCATTTTCCTGATTCGCTTAAATATTTTACGGCAGCCAACAGAACGGTTTTTGGCGGCGGCGGTATTATGCCCGATATTTTTGTTCCGGTGGACACGCTGCACCTCACCAGGTATTATTCTGACCTGATCCGAAAAGGTGTTTTCAATCGGTATACAATCGACTTTAGCAACGAAAATCGTGATGACTTTAAGAAAAACTACAAGAACATTGATAAATATATCAGTTCGGTAGAAGTAACAAAAGAAATGATGGACGACTTTTTGGCCCTAGCCGAAAAGGAAGGCGTTGAATTTGATGAAGCACTTTATGCGCGTTCTGAGGATCATATTAAACTACAAATCAAGGCTTTGATAGCACGAAACATTTGGGATATGGAAAGCTATTACCAAGTGGTGAGTGAGCAGGATGAAACGTTGCAGCAAGCCATTGAGGTTGTCAGCAAGAAAGATATGTTCTCGCAGGTGATTCATCCGGAAAAATAATTCCAGACTTCTTTTCTAATCCAAAAAGCGGGGTGAAATGAATGCTCCTCCCTTGCGGGGAATGCCAAACTGCAAGCTAATTTCGTGCGTTCCACTGTTGTAGTTGGCGATTTTAGAAATCCCCAGATCGTATAATTTGGCGCTTCCAATTTTATTACCTATGGTGTCAAAAACAGCTGCCATCAATGCGTAGTGATGGATACTATTCTTACATTTTGTAATTATGCATTCACACCTTATTCCTTATAGAAAAAATGTAATTTTGTAAACAATTCGTTGTTAAAAACATTTCAACATTCAATCACTTGAAAAGACTACTTGTCATCCAACTTTTAATACTGCTTGCATCAGCAACAACGCTCATGTCTCAAACTACTCATATTCGTGTGCAAACACCTGAAAACACGCCACAGCAGGCTGAACTATTCCTTGCCGGAACTTTTAACAACTGGCAGCCCGGAGATTCAGACTATACG
>CAZOEV010000147.1:0-6581 GCA_964578915.1 uncultured Lentimicrobiaceae bacterium | reverse complement strand
TCAAAAAGTTTCTTTTTTGCCCAAATTAATTTCTTTGCCTACGTTTTAATTTATAGAGCTCTTATTTTAACATGAGTTTTGTAAAAAAACGAAAAAAATCCATAATTTAGCTATTCTTTACTCTAAAGCATTGTATTATGAAATCCTATCGAAACATATTAGCAATAATTGCAAGCCTTATTTTTTGCTTAAATAGTTTTGGCCAGCAAGTGCAGAATCAGTCTCTTATTATCCAAACCCCCATTGATGATGCTGCGCAGTTTTTAACACCTATCAACCAGGATCAATTTTTGCTTACGACTGTGAGAGGGGAAATTATTTCGTATCCCGATGAGGTTAATGCATTTTATTCTTATACAAATATTGTTTATTTGATTAGCTCTGAACTTGAGCTGTTGGATAGCTTAGTTTTCTATCCGGTGCAAGGCTATGGAACCCGTTTGAACAAAATAATACCTTTATCAGAAGAGCTTTTTGTAGCTGGAGGAGAAGCATACGACTCTATTACGGGGGATCATCAGGTTTACCTCTGTTGGTTTGATGCACAATTGGATGTGATCCGTGATACATTGATGGGTTCGCCAGATTTAAAGGAAAATCCTTTACCTATCTACCACAATAGTGCAGGAAAGCTTGTCCAGTATGGTGGCTATTTGGGAAACGGTGGTGGGGGCATCTACAACTACTTTTATTACGAACTTGATTCTGATGGAGCTGTTTTACAATTTTATACGGATACAAGTAGTATGTCGCGATTTTTCATAGAATCAATTGGTAGTCAAGGTCAATATTTGCAATACGGGGGAGATTGTCTTATACGGCTTAATGCTGATTTTTCGTTAGACTCAATCATTGAATTAAACGGAAATTTGGATGTTGCTTTCAGAGATTTTAGCATGTTAAGTGATACAACATTTTTTATTGGCGGAAACTATTTTATTCCAAATAGCTCTGGTGGCGATCCTGATTTTGATCCGGCTTTTATACCCATTGGGGTTGACGGACAAGTGTACCCTGTGGTGCATTATGGTGCAGTTGATACGATGGATTCGTATTCGGCACTGCGGGTCTATCCGGAAGGGCTGTTTTTGGCCGGAACTAAAAACTTGCGCAATGGTCCGATACCTTCCTGGTGCATGACCTACAAATTGGATGAGAATTATGAATTAATTTATACAGCCACTTATGGTGAAGGCGTACATAAATATTATTTGAACGATTTGATACCAACTCCCGAGGGCGGTTGTATAGTAAGTATTACCCGCTGGGATTTTGAGCATTTTCCGGATGAGGAAATACAACACGATATTGTAGTAGTACGCTATGATGCCAATGGTCAGCTTGTAAGCACCATAGAACTGCCTGCTCCGCCAAGCACAAAAGTACGGCTTGCACCCAATCCTGCTGCGAATCAAGTGCAGATAATAGATGAGCAGCATTGCTGGCAATATGCCGAGCTGTTCGATCAACAAGGTAAACTGATAAGCGAAAAGCGCATTAGCGACTGTAGAAATATAAATATTTCAGACTTAAATGCAGGCATATACCTGATCCGACTGAGCAATAGTTCTGGTAAATCAGCTGTTGCGCGATTAGTCAAGGAGTAAGCTGCTGTCAGATAAGTACTTGACAAAAGCGTTTTCTGTTTGCCATTCCGGTATTTCAGCAAGGTCTGCGTCCAAATATCCTATAGAATTCTATTGGTTATTTGGGATCAGACCTTTTTTTATGCCTTAAACTATATGTTGACATATGAATTCTATTGTCATCTAACTCGGGAATGAACTTCTAATTCTATGCGTAAAACAAATCTTTCTAATATAAAGTATCTTTCAAAAATTCCGCAATCGCTCTTCAAATACGAATTTGTAGTGCAAAAACTGCTTTGCCAAAGATAGAATTGTTCTAAACAAGACTTTTGTGAGAAATGAGCTATCCTATCAAATTGGGCTATGCACTTCATTTCCAATATTAAATGCCAATAATTTATTAAAAACTGAATAATTTAAACTCGTTCTAAATACTATTTGGCTATTGTTTTAGACATAAATCCCTTTACTTTTGTTGTGAAACGATTAACAACAATGTTAAATGTAAAAATATAAACCTAACCACAAATCCTTTCTTCATGGAAAATACCGTAAAGCAACTTGTTGAAAAGTATGGAAGCGATCGTAACCGCTTAATGGATATCCTGATTGATATCCAGGAAAGTGCCGGTTATATCAGCAATGAAGCTATCGGAGAAATAGCGCAAATGCTTGATATGTCGCGTATTGATATTGAGCAAACCATCACTTTTTATCATTTTTTCAGCACAAAGCCTAAAGGAAAATATGCTGTTTATCTCAACACCAGCCCAGTGGCCTATATGTTTGGCCGCGAAGCGATTAAAGAGACTTTTGAAAAAGAAGCAGGTATAAAATTTGGTGATGTCAGCTCAGACGGACTAATCGGGCTGTATGACACGGCTTGTATTGGCATGAACGACCAAGAGCCAGCAGCCATTATCAATCAGAAAATTTTCACCCGCTTAACACCTTATCGGGTTCGCGAAATCGTGAAACTGATGCGCGAAGGCCGGGATATGGACGAGTTGCGTAATGAAAGCTATGGCGATGGCAAAAATAACCTGCCCAGCCTGCGCTCTATGGTTTCGAGTAATATCCGCCGCAAAGGCATGATTTTATCTGACGACTACCAATCAGGCGCTGTGATCCGCGATATTTTACCTAAGATTTCACCTGAAACCGTGATTGCCGAAATCAAGCATTCGCATATTCGGGGCAGGGGAGGCGCTGGTTTTCCTACCGGTCTCAAATGGGAGTTTTGTCGCCGCGCAAAAGGAAGCAAACATTATGTGGTTTGCAATGCTGATGAAGGCGAACCGGGCACTTTTAAAGACCGTGTAATTTTGACTGAAAAGCCTGAGCTGGTTTTTGAAGGTATGGCGCTGGCAGGTTATGCTATTGGTGGCGATGAAGGTATTTTGTATTTGCGTTATGAATACCGCTACCTTAAGAATTATCTCCATGAAGTGCTTCAAAATATGCGCGATACTGGCCTGCTAGGAAAGAATATTAGTGACATCGAAGGCTTTGATTTCGATATCAGAATTCAATTTGGTGCCGGAGCTTATGTATGTGGTGAGGAATCCGCCTTACTCGAATCACTCGAAGGCAAACGCGGTGAACCACGCGATAAACCACCTTTCCCGGTAGAAAAAGGCTATCTCGGACAGCCAACAATCATTAATAATGTGGAAACTTTCGCTACGGCGGTTCGCATCGTACAAAATGGTGGCGAATGGTTTACGCAATTTGGTACCGACGATTCCACAGGAACAAAAATCCTGAGTATTTCCGGCGATTGTATGTTCCCTGGCGTTTATGAAGTAAATTGGGGATTCAATGTAAAAGATATGCTTGATATGGTTGGCGCTTACGAAGTACAAGCCGTGCAGGTTGGCGGCCCTTCAGGCACACTTATTGGCCCCGAAGAGTTTCACCGCACCTTGGGTTATTCCGACCTATCCACCGGTGGTTCCATGATTATCTTCAATAAGCAGCGTAATTTGCTTCGCGATGTGGTAGTCAATTTTATGGAGTTCTTTATTGATGAGTCTTGTGGCTCATGCAGCACCTGCCGCAATATGACGCAAGTGCTAAACAACAAGCTGAAGAAGATTCTGGTAGGAAAGGGCGTAGAGAAAGATTTGATTGACCTAAAATCTTGGAGCAAAAACCTGATTGCCAGTCGTTGTGGCCTAGGCCAAACAGCAGCAAACCCTATCGTGAGTAGCTTGAAAAATTTCCCGCACCTGTATAACGAACTGATACAAAAGGACAAGCAATTCGACGAAGGTTTCGATATGGAAAAAGCCATCCAGGCCAGCTGCACTTATGTTGGGCGCGTTCCAAACCTCAATCACCATTAATTGAATCAGCAAAAATCAAGAACAATGAGTAACCTAATAAAATTTAAAATTGATGGCGTTGAATGTATGGCCGATAGTGGCAAATACATTGTTGAAGCCGCCGCTGAAAACGGTATTTTTATTCCTACACTGTGCAATATGAAAGGGGTAAAACCCAAAGGCGCTTGCCGTATTTGCACCGTGAAAATCAATGGAAGATTAATGACAAGCTGCACCACGCCTGTTACTGACGGGATGGAGATAGAAAGTCATTCGGAGGAAATTGAAGAGCTGCGCAAATCCATTATCGAACTGCTTTTCGTAAGTGGTAACCATTTCTGTCCGGCCTGCGAAAAGAGCGGTAACTGCGAACTTCAGGCTTTGGCCTATCTATATCAGATGATGGTGCCACGGTTCCCTTATGAGTTCCCATTGAAACCAGTGGATGCCCATTCGGCAAAAATCATTAAAGACCAAAACCGCTGTATTTTCTGCAAAAGGTGTATTAAAACCATCAAAGACGAAAAAGGACGTTCGTATTTTGCCTTTAAAAATCGCGGTCATAAATTAGAAGTGGTTCTGGATGAAGAAATGGGCAATAAAATTGATAGCGCAACAGCTGAACTGGCTATGAATAACTGTCCCGTAGGTTCAATCCTTGTCAAAGAGAAAGGCTTTGATGTGCCAATCGGAAAACGTAAATATGATCTTAAGCCAATTGGCAGTGAAATTAAACTTTAAAACCAGGAGGAACAACAATGAGTAAACCTGTAATAGCAACAACTTCGCTGGCCGGATGCTTCGGCTGCCACATGTCGCTCCTCGATATTGACGAGCGCATCTTGAAACTTATTGAGCTGGTTGAGTTTAATAAGTCGCCTATCGACGACATCAAGACATTCACCAAACCTGTTGATATCGGCCTAATTGAAGGCGGATGCTGCAATAGCGAAAACGTGGAAGTGTTGAAATCTTTCCGTAAGAACTGTAAAATATTGGTTTCTGTTGGCGAATGCGCCATCATGGGCGGTTTGCCAGCCTTGCGCAACGGAATTCCCATTGAGGAATGCCTGCACGAAGCTTATATTGGCGGCCCAACGGTGCAGCTAAACAAAGAGGGAATCATGCCCAATGACGATGAACTGCCCATGCTGCTCGACAGGGTTTATCCTTGTCACGAAATCGTAAAAATAGATTACTTCCTGCCTGGCTGTGCGCCACGTGCCGACCTGATTTGGGAGGCTGTTGTAGCCCTCGTTACCGGCGATCCACTGAAGCTGCCTTACGAAGTAGTAAAATTTGATTAACCAGAAATAGCTATACGATGTCAAAGAAAATAACGATAGAACCTGTAACACGTGTCGAAGGACACGGAAAAGTTACCATTCATATTGATGCCCAGGGCAATATACAACAAAGTCGCTTACATATTGTCGAATTTCGTGGTTTTGAGCGCTTTGTGCAAGGTCGTCCCTATTGGGAAGCACCGGTTTTGGTGCAACGCCTTTGCGGAATTTGTCCTGTTAGTCATCACCTTGCTGCTGCCAAAGCCTTAGATGTTATTGTTGGCGCAGGCACTGGCGATGGTCTTACACCAACGGGCGAAAAGATGCGCCGCTTAATGCACTACGGACAGTTTTTTCAGTCGCATGCACTACACTTTTTTCACCTGAGCGCTCCCGACTTTTTGTTCGGAATTGATGGTGATGTGGCCACCCGAAATATTATCGGCATTGCGCTAACTCATCCTGAGCTGGCTGTTCAGGGTGTGATGATGCGTAAGTTTGGTCAGGAAATTATCAGGGCTACTGCCGGAAAGAAAATTCACGGTACGGGCGCTATTCCCGGTGGTATTAACAAACACCTGACGCTTGAAGAACGCGATGAGTTTTTGAAAGGAGCTGATCCGCTTAATGCTGATAAAATGGTTTCCTGGGCACAAGATGCGTTGGATTTCTTCAAAGGATATTATCACGCAAACAAGAGTTTTGTAGATAATTTCTCCCATTTCCCCAGCAACCACATGAGTTTGGTACGTAAAGACGGCGCACTGGATTTATATCATGGTGTGCTGCGTGCTGTGGATAGCGAAGGGAAAAAGATTTTGCATGATATTGATTATCAAGAGTATGATAACTATATTGAGGAAGAAGTGAAAAGTTGGAGCTATATGAAGTTCCCTTACCTCAAAGAGTATGGCAAAGATAAAGGTTGGTATCGCGTAGGTCCACTTGCACGTTTAAATACCGCTGATTTTATTCCTTCGCCGCTGGCGCAAAAGGAATTTGAAATCTATAAAGCGCTCACCAATGGCAAACCTAATAACCATTGTTTGATGATGCACTACGCCCGTCTAATCGAGACTTTGCATGCCGCTGAAATGATTCGTGAGCTACTTAACGATCCTGATTTATTGAAAGGTGAGTTGGTTACCAAAGGTCAGAAACTAAAAGAAGGCGTTGGACTAATTGAAGCGCCACGTGGCACATTGTTCCATCATTACCGCATCAATGATCACGACCAGATTGAAATGGCTAACCTGATTGTTTCTACTACCAATAATAATGAGCCGATGAACAAGGCAGTTAATATTGTTGCAAAAGCACAGATGACTGGCCAGGAAGTTATTACTGAGCCTATGATGAATGCCGTTGAAGTAGCTATA
>CAZOEV010000146.1:0-6681 GCA_964578915.1 uncultured Lentimicrobiaceae bacterium | reverse complement strand
ATATTTTATATTAATTATTTGATTGAATTCCTAAAAGTCTGTTGATCTTGGCTTTATCAAAACCAACAATAATTTCACCGTTTATATCGGTTTGCGGTACGCCTTGCTGGCCACTTCTGCGAAGCATTTGCTCGGCAGCCTGCTGATTTTTGCTGACATCAATATCCGTGAAACGAATATGATGTGTCTTAAAATACGATTTTAGCGTGTTGCACCAACTGCAGCTTGGCGTTGAATAAACGGTTACGCGTTTTTGTGGCGCCTCCCCTTCTTTCGCATTTGCACTGAAAAGTGATTCTTCAAAAAGCGAGATATAATAAACCGGATCATTGCAGCCTTTAATGACATTGCTATACTTTTTGCCTTCAAAAATGAGTAAAGATGGCACCGTTTTCACCTGATAATTTTCGTGAATATCTTTTACCTGATTCACATCAGCCAAAAGCACATTGATTGTAGAAAGCTGATCAGCAGCCTTTTTTAGATTAGTAAGGCTGCACTCACTCGACTCAACACCTGCTTTATAAAGCAATACATAGTTTTTTTGCTCTGGCTTGAAAGCGGCCAGCATTTCGTTGTGATTTTGTATGTTTTGTAATGCCATGGTTTATTTTTCGCTGAGCTAATCAATTTATGTGCCACCGCATTTTGAACAGCTGCTAATGGTGTCATTTTTGCAACACTGACAGAATTGCAGACCTCAATAAATGAGTGGAATCAATCGCCAAGTCCGCTTGGTATAAGCGCCATAAGCATCAAAATGTGTTAAAAGCCTTTTTTCTTCAAAATGCAATTTCATCACGAGATTTAAAACTAAAACCAGTAATACAATCAGTCTATCCAAGCGATAAAATTCCATCACTAAGGCTCCAACTGCCAATAGCTGAGCTAAATACATTGGATGCCTTATCAATGCATAAATACCATGACTTACTAAAACACCATTTTCTTTAGGGATTGGAGCCACATTGAAATTTCCGATACGCATCTGCCAAATCGCAACAACGCCAAGTAGCACGCCAAAAACCTCCAGTGCAAGCAACCAGTAATTAGTTGCAAACCGAGGGCCACTATAGAGCAAATAGGCCAAACAGAGAAATTGTACGGCTACATAAAATCGAGCAATCAGTAGGTCTTTTGTCATGGTGTATTTGAAAAAAAAACAACTCCCGGCTGGCTTTCCTCCTTAAAGAAAGCCCACATTGCAAGTAGTGAGTTTTTATACCGGGAGTCGCGGCAAAGATAATTTATTTTGTTTTCCGGTTTTGGAGGCTGTGGGGTTTTCATCCGCCTTCCTAAACTAGTGTTGTGTCAACACTGTTTTAGCCAGTCAAAATGAAATTTGAAATTTCCCTTTGAAAACATACCAAGAGTTGGTATCTTTGTGGTAAATTAATAAAGCATGGCTAAAAACACCTCAATTTTGATTGGCGATTATTTTAATAATTTCATCAATCAGCAAATTAGCAAAGGCAAATATTCTTCTGCAAGTGAAGTTGTAAGAGCTGCTTTGAGAATGTTTGAACACGAAGAATCTAAAAAAGAGGAACTTATAAAAGAATTAAAAAAAGGTGAAAATTCGGGTTTTCTAAATGATTTTGACCGGACAACTTTTTTAGAAAAGCTTCATCAAAAACATGTGGCTGATTAATGAAATATAAAATCAGTCAAAAAGCAAGTCAAGACATTGAAAGTATTTGGCTCTATACCTATAAGAATTGGTCACATGCACAAGCTGATAGGTATTTCAACTTGATAATGGATGAAATAGAATATCTCGCCGAAAATCCTAAATCTGGAATTGACTATGGTGATGTGAGGAAAGCTTATTTTCGTTCTCGAATAAAATCGCATTTCATTTTTTATAAAATTAATTGGAAGAACGAAGCAATTGAAATTATCAGAATCCTGCATCAAAGTATGGACATTGAGTCACGATTAACTCAATAAAATCACTTCAGCCAATAAATTGGATTTCATTTCTGTTGCAGTATTTACGGCGGATACCAAATTCAAAATGAACATACTTTATTTCATTTTTTTCGCTTCAATAAAGGGATTTAGTGCAATAAGACGCTCGTCTAACATTGTTTTATAGATTGTTTTTCAAACTTTATTTTGGTTTCCGGTTTTCGAAACTCGTTGGTTTATACCTTTATGTATTCTCTGATAAACAGCCAAAAAAACCATTTCCTGCGCTCAAAACAATGCTCGAAATCTATGGAGAAGACTTTTTTAAAAGCTTGTTGTTTCGTTTAACCTCTCTTTTTACACACTCAGTCTTTAATTAAACACCTTCAGCATATTTTATTTATTTCATCAGGTCGCGCCTCCTAATTTTGCATCATAATTTTTAATAAACATCAAAAAATTAAAACAATGAAAACAAAAAAAATTGCGTTTCTGGTAGTGTTTAGCCTACTAACGATAGGCAGCTTTGCACAAAGTAAAGAAAGAAAATTTGGCTTTGAATTTAGCAGCGGTGTTTCGGTTGCAACAAGCAAATTAGCCGGCACAAACTTAGATCCTGGGTTTGGTTTTGAAGGCATTTTTCATTACAGCTTTATGCCAAATCTTGGTATTTATGGAGGTTGGGGATGGAATAAATTGAGTTCCAACGACACATTTGCAGGAAATGATATTTGCTTCGAAGAAACAGGATATGTAATCGGTTTGCAATATAATCATCCAATAGGTCAGTCAGCTGCAGCTCTTTATTTTCGGGGAGGCGGATTGTATAACCATATTGAAACCGAAAATGCAGCTGGTGAGATAATTAACGACACCAAACATGGATGGGGCTTCCAGCTTGCTGGAGGTGTTGATTTCGACTTGGGCAAAAACTGGAGCTTTACACCTGGCATTAAATTCAATTCGCTGTCAAGAGAAACTGAATATGAAGGAATTTCACATCAGATGAACCTGAATTATTTGTCGCTAAGGCTAGGAATTTTGAAAAGGTTTTAGTGTCATGTATAATCTGGCGAGTAAATCGGATTAAATAAAAGCTTCATAACAGTTCCTGGCGGCTGGAAGTTATAAACTAAAAGTAAGCAAGGAATCGGCAATATGGATCTGCCTATTGATGCCTAAGAAAATATTTCTAAATTTGAAAATATCTTTGATAAGTAAATTCCAACTGTGATGTCATTAAAGCGAATACATAGTTTTATTTCTTTCAAGAGCTTGCTGAAACTGCTGATAGGTTTAGCTATAGGTATCCAACTTATAATTATCCTTTACAATCATGCAAGCGGGTATTATGTCCTTGATGGATATCTACACTTTTTCTCTCGGCTCTTTAGGGGTGTATTGCTAAGTCTTGTAGCTGCGTTTTTAATTTCATATCCCGATCTGTTTCTTATTCAATACATGAATAAAATTGCTCCCTGGGGCAAAAATCCATCGAAGAGAATCCCTATTCAATTGGGTTTTACGGTGCTTATCGCAGCAATTATTGCGATTTTAATCACCGCATTGGCCAATTGGATAAAAGCCTATGTCGATGACGATATTGCAAGTGTTTTTATTACGAATATTTTAATCTACGCAGTGGTGAATATCATTGTAGTGGCCATTTTTGAAGCATGGATATTTTTTATTGATAGCGACCGTGCCAAACAAAAAGCCGATCTTTTGCAGCAGGAGTTGTCACAGATAAAATTTGAAGTGTTGAAAAGTCAGATAAATCCGCACTTTATGTTCAACAGCCTCAATGTATTGTCTGGTTTGGTAAAAAAAGACACTTTAAAAGCTGAGCAATTTATTGATGAGTTTTCACAAATATACCGTTATGTTCTTGAGACTATTGAGCAACCGGTCACCACGCTCGGAAAGGAACTGGATTTTATGCGATCGTATCTTTTTCTACAACAAATTCGTTATGGAGACACCCTAACTTTTTCAGTAAATATAGCTGCCAATATGCTTCCATGGCTACTTCCGCCGCTTTCGTTGCAGGTTGTGCTGGAAAATGCCATTAAACACAATATTGTTAATGAATCAAAACCCCTAAAAATCGAAATTTACAGCGAAAGTGCTTTTTTAGTGGTTAAGAATACTATTCAACCTAAAATATCCGGGACTTCAACAGGGCTGGGATTAAAAAATCTGGCGAAACGCTATGCCTTGATAAGCGCTCTAGAACCAACATTTAGGGTTGTAAACAATAAATATATTGCCAAACTTCCACTTATAAATACCGAGAACGATGAACGTTTTGATCATTGAGGACGAAAGTCTTGCTGCAGAAAAACTTGAGCAAATGCTAAAAGAAATTGACGCATCAATTCGGGTTATTGCTACACTTGGCTCTATTAAGGAATCAGTAAAATGGCTTATGCAGCATACTGCTGACCTGATATTTCTTGATATTCAGCTATCTGATGGAATCAGCTTCAGTATTTTTGAACAAGTTACGGTTACCACGCCTATCATTTTTACAACAGCTTATGATCAGTATGCTGTAAAAGCCTTCCAGCTTAATAGCATCTCCTACCTGCTTAAACCAATCAGAAAAAATGACCTGACCGAAAGTCTCCAAAAATACAAGTCGCTTAAATCAGCTTTCAGTATTGATTTTGATGCATTGGTTGCACATATTCAGGGGCGCGGGCCTGACTATAAAAAACGCTTCCTCATTCAAATAGGTGAAAAGATCAGAAAGATAGAGGTTTCAGAAATCGCCTATTTTTTCGTGCTTGAAAAAAGCATCTACCTAAAAACTTTCCAGGGAAACGCTTATCCGGTAGATTTTACTTTAGACAAAATGGAGGGAATGCTCAACCCCGAAATGTTTTTCCGTATTAACCGTAAATACCTTGTTAATATGGTGTCTATTTCAAATATGGTGGCCTACTCTCGTGGAAGGATAAAGCTGGAACTGCGTCCAAAGACCGATGACGAGTTTGATTCAATTGTTAGCATCGATCGCTCGTCTGATTTTAAAAAGTGGATGAATAGTTAGACTGACTTAATTCGTTTATAAAAAGAAACAATTTCAAATAACTACAATGAGTAAGCATACAATTCTGATTGCGCTGTTTCTTGTCATTCCTTATGTTACTTTTTCGCAAAACCAGCATGAGGCATGGACATTTCAGACCAATGGCAGAATATACAGTTCAGCTGCGATTAAAGGAAACTTAGTTTACTTTGGAAGCGGAGACAGCTCTTTTTATGCGATAAATAAAAATAGTGGAGCGTTAAAATGGAAGTTTAAAACGCTCGGCGCTGTTCATTCAAATCCGGCAATAAACAAAGGCTTTGTTTATTTTGGAAGTCAAGACGGCAAGCTGTATTCCCTCGATGCTCAAACCGGAAAATTAATCTGGAAATTTCAATCAAAAGGAGAGCGCATGCTGGATGTCTGGGATTACTATTTATCGTCACCAACTATTGAAAACGGAGTAGTTTATTGGGGCAGTGGCGATGGGAATATGTATGCACTGAATGCGAAAGACGGTAAACCAATCTGGAATTTTCACGCCGGAGCTATCATTCATGCTACGCCACTCCTCTCCAATGGAAAAGTGTATTTTGGAGATTACAATGGTAAGTTTTACGCCTTGGATGCAGACAACGGAGCATTGTTCTGGCAATTTAAAACCGTTGGAGACACCTATTTCCCCAAAGGAGAAATTCCAAAAGGAGCAGCTATTGATAATGGTGTAATTTACTTCGGCAGCAGAGATTTCAATCTATATGCAATTGATGCGGAAACAGGCACCGGACGCTGGAACAGAAAGGAATTGGGCAGCTGGATCATTGCTGAACCATTAATCTATAAGGATAAAGTTTATTTTGGAACTTCTGACACCCACCGCTTTTATTGCCTGGACAAAACCAACGGAAATTCGGTTTGGCAACTTGAATTACCCATGCGGGTTTATGGTTCGGCTATTACACATAATAACCTGATTTATTTTGGTTGTTTTGATGGCAAAATTCGGGCTGTCGATGCGCAAACAGGAGAGGAAAAGTGGGAATTTCAAACAGCAGGAAGCAAAAAAAACTATTCCAAAATATACAATGCTGAAGGTAAATTTAAAGATGGATTCGAGCTTTACGGAAAAGATTATCTGGAAACCGAAAAACTGATTCATACGCTCGGCTCCATACTTTCAACGCCAATAATTGATAGCAATACTATTTATTTTGGCAGCTCCGATGGGAATTTTTATGCCATTCCCACACAATAACTTTCACATTCGCCTATTTTTGTTTTCAATTTCCGTTATTCAACCTAAATCAAATTGTCATGGCCATTCCAACTTCAAGAGCGAAAGAAGCTGCGGAAATAATTATTAATCAGGAAAAGTGCATTGGCTGCGGACTTTGTGTAAGCGTTTGCAGCGATTTAAGCTTAACTATTGAAAATAACAAAGCAACTAAAGCTGACACAGCGATTTTCGGTTGTATAGGTTGCGGCCATTGCATGGCAATTTGTCCCACGGGAGCAATTGAAATACACGGCAGAACGATTAGTCCTTCCGAACTATTTGAGTTGCCTCCAAAAGAAAGTGCCGCCAATTACAATCAGGTTTTATCCTTGCTTAATCGAAGACGAAGCATGCGTAAATTTCAGGATAGCGCTGTTGAGCCGGAAATTATTGATAAAATTTTACAGGCAGCAAAAACAGCACCCATGGGCTTACCGCCTTCTGATGTGAATGTTTTAAT
>CAZOEV010000145.1:0-6728 GCA_964578915.1 uncultured Lentimicrobiaceae bacterium | reverse complement strand
ATCGGGCTATCATGCCTTCGGAGAAACAAACAGGGAACACGAGCGCAACGCCAACAATTATCGCCGAGCACTTGACAAATTAAATATCAAAAAATAAATTTCATGAAAGCTTTTAAAGCCTACGATATCAGAGGAGAATGGGGAACAGAACTGGATGCTAAAATAGCTTACCGCATTGGATTTTTTTTGCCGGAGATAGTAAACTGCGACCATTTTTTGATCGGACGCGACTGCCGCTTATCTTCTGATGATTTTTTTGACGCGCTCAGCGAAGGCATTACCGATGCCGGCGCCGATGTTTCTGATGCAGGCTACACCACCACTCCTTTAATATACTGGGCTACAGCGCGTTTTAAATTCAACGGATCAGTAATGATCACCGCTTCCCACAATCCTAAAAACCATAACGGACTCAAGTTTTCGGGACCAGACGCCTTACCGATAGGTTACGATAACGGATTAAATAAATTGGAAAAACTGGTCGAAAGTAAAGAACCAAAAATCACAAAAACCAAAGGAACAATCCAGAAAATAGAATTACGTGAAGCTTATATGGCGTTTTTAAACAGCTATCGCTCGGATTTTTCCGAATTACGCATCGCTGTAGATTGCAGCAATGGCATGGCTTCGCTATTTGTTAAAGACTTATTGGGTACAAATGCTTTTTATATCAATGACAAAGCTGATGGCAACTTTCCGGGACACGATCCCAATCCTTTGAAGCCTTCTAATCAGGAACAAATAAAAAGCATGGTCATCAACCGGCAGTGCGATATCGGCCTGATATTCGATGGCGATGCCGATCGGGTGATGTTTATTGATGAAAACGGCCAATTTATATCGCCTGACTTGATTATTGCGCTGCTTGGTCATTATTTCTTTGAGCAAAAAGGCATGAAAGGCAAAGTGCTTCAGGATATTAGAAGCTCCAAAGCGATTGGAGAATACCTAGCGCAATTTGGTGCCGAAGTAGAAACTTGGCGCGTGGGCAGGGCTTATGGCGCTGGCAAACTGCGCGAAATTGATGGCCTTTATGGCGGTGAACTAGCCGGGCATTATTATTTCCGCGATTTTTATTACTCCGACAGTGCGCTGTTGGCCGCCCTGATGGTTTTGGATTTGCTCACTAAATTCAAAGAATCAGGCTTCACACTTTCAAAACTTATCAAAGCTATTTCAGGCTATCACAATTCGGGTGAGATAAACTATAAAATTGAACAAAAACAAGCCGCAATGGATGCGGTTTGCACGTTTTTTACTAAAAATGAGAAGCCCGTTCGAACACTTGATTTTGATGGCTACCGCCTTGATTTTGAAGACTGGTGGTTTAGCATTCGTCCTTCAAACACAGAACCTTACCTGCGATTTATTGCAGAAGCCCAAAGTGAAAAAAAATTAAACGAAGTAGTCGCAGCAACAAATAAAATTATCGACTCACTCAATTCCTAATATGCGCGTTTTTTTGACATTTCTATTCAGCTGTTGTTTTTTGCTTGTTCAGGCGCAAGAAATCAAGCTAGTTGAAAGCGATTCTGTAGCGAAAATAAACCACAAAAGACTCAATTTTGTGAGTTATTCATTACCCGCACTATATGCCGTAAGCATGAGTGGGCTGTATTTTGCTTGGTACAAAGCTTATCCACAAAGCAGTTTCCATTTTCATAACGACAACAGCGAATGGCTACAGATGGACAAGGTGGGGCATGGCGTAACCGCTTATCAGGTTGGACGTTATGGTTACGATGTGTTTCGTTGGGCGGGAATGCCTGAGAAAAAAGCTATTTGGATTGGCGGTTCGGTTGGCTTTGCCTTTTTGTTTACGGTCGAGATATTCGATGGCTTCTCTGCTGAATGGGGTGCATCCCCCGGCGACCTGATCGCCAATGCCGCCGGAACGGGTCTTTTTATTGGACAACAACTGCTTTGGAAGGAACAACGGATCAGCCTGAAATTCTCATATCACGCTACCGATTACCGCCAGTATAATCCCAATTTACTGGGAAGCAATAGCATAGAAAGTATCCTCAAAGATTATAACGGACAAACCTATTGGCTGGCGGTAAATCCGAAATCATTTTTGCCCGAAAGTAGTAAATTTCCATCATGGCTCGATTTGGCTTTTGGTTACAATGCCGAGGGAATGGTTGGGGGTATTAATCCCGCTGATTTCAATCCCGTTCCGCATTTTAATCCGAGAAGGGTTTGGTTGTTTAGCCCTGACATCAACCTCCGCAAAATTCCCACCAAGAGCAAAGGTTTAAAATTCGTTTTGACGGCGCTTAGCTTTATTAAAGTTCCGTTGCCGGCTATTGCCTACGATAAACAAGATAATTTTCAGTTTCACTGGCTCTATTTTTGATGTATCACATTTAAACATCGTTTAAATGAACTATAAAATCCAGACAAATCTCGTTTTTTAATTGTATTTTCGTGCGCTAAACAGGAAATAATTTTTCACTTCTGCCACTGCGGAAATGAGAATAAGTAGCATTACATTTTTTATAATCACAAAATTTTAGCCCATGAATAAAATCTGGTTTTTAGCCATAGCCTTATTATTGCTAAGTGCTTGCGGACCACATCCGCAAAAGTTGAAACAGATAATTGAGGAAGGACAAGATCATTCTATGATGGCCGATTATACTGCAGCCATTGAGGCTTTTGACGCAGCAATAGAATATGATCCAACATCTTACGAAGCTTATTTTGAGCGAGGTTCAGCCTATTTCAACATAAGAAATTACAAAAAAGCGGTAGAAGATTTTCTGCATGCCGTTGAGCTAAAACCTGATTATTCAAGTGCTTGGTTTAGCCTAGGGAAGATTATGGAAATTGAGTTAGACCAGGAAATGGCTTGTTATTACTTTAAGAAAGCCAAGGAATTTGGCCGGCCAAATATGGGCGATTATCTAAAAAAATGCCCGCAATAGCCGCATGAGCAGAGCTGTAATAATTTGGGATTGGAACGGCACCCTGCTTGACGATGTCAATGTTTGCGTAAAAGCAATGAATCGTTTGCTGGTGCCCCGCAAGTTATCAACTTTGAGTAAAGACAAATACCGCGAAATATTTCGCTTTCCGGTGAAAGACTATTACAGGGAAATCGGTTTCGACTTTGAGCAGGAAGCCTTTGAAATTCCCGCCTTGGAATTTATGCAACAGTATCAAAATTTGTTACATGAAGCAGCGCTTTTTGGTGGTGTGCGCGAAACACTGGAATTGCTAAAAGCCGCAGGACACAGACAGTTTGTGCTTTCGGCTATGGAGCAAAG
The DNA here is from genome assembly GCA_964578915.1 of uncultured Lentimicrobiaceae bacterium. GTDB lineage: Bacteria > Bacteroidota > Bacteroidia > Bacteroidales > F082 > UBA5536. Next base: position 3,456 of record CAZOEV010000145.1, on the reverse strand, counting down.
CTTACTAAATCAATTGCTGGAACAACACAAAATCAGCAGTTATTTTGAATATATTCAGGGAATTGATGACCATTATGCAAGCGGAAAAATAATGGCCGCACAAAAATTAGTTGCTGTAATTGGCAAGTGTAATGCGCCTGCAATAATGGTTGGCGATACTTTGCACGATGCAGAAGTTGGAGCAGAATGTGGTTTTGAAACCGTTTTGTTTTCAGGAGGACACTTTTCGACAAATCGCTTGAAACAAGCAGGCCTACCCTTATATGAAAACCACAAAGACTTGCTGAAATTTCTGCTGAAAAATCCCAAAGAAAATAACTGAATCGGCTTTTCTATCATTGCTGGAGAATCAGGGCGTGACTGTGGAGCGTCGCCAGATTAATCACAGCCTGACTTGTAGGAATAAATCCGAAATAGCATTTTTATTACTCAATAATTTTGTGTTCGTCCTCATTCAAAATATTTCCTTCTTCGTCGTAAGTCATCCAAATGCCTATTTTTTGTCCGCTCTGATAGCTACCCGAAAGATGCTCTTGCCCATTGGGATGGTAGCTCACGAAAGCGCCATGAAGCTGCCCGTTTTCATAAAAAGCTGCTGTTTGTAAAACGCCATTGGCAAAGTATTTTTTCCATTGCCCCTGCAAAACTCCCCTATCATAATGCAGTATTTCGGCTGGCTCTTCATTGGCATAATAGGTAATAGATTTGCCGTGCAATGTACCATTCTGAAAGTTTTCCTCAGAAATCAAGGTGCTATCTGCCGCATTATAATAAATCCAAGCACTGTCTTTTTGCTGATTAACGAAGTTCCCTTTTGCAATAACGAAACCGCTTTCGGCAAAAGCCTGATGATAAGCAGTTTGACTATTGGATTTAAATTCATTAACCGCTTTTAAGGTTCCGGTAGAATCGTAATATTGAAAAGTTCCGACAGGCTTTCCGTCGGCAAAAAAACCGTGGTAACGTAAATTGCCATCAGGATAGTTTACTTTCCATTCGCCCTGTTTTTGGCCGTTTGCATTGGTTTTGTTGAGGGCTTCCTTTTCTGCCTGCCCAAAAATAAGACCCTGACAAAAAAGTAAGAGAATCAATACCGCTAATAGCCTAAAACTTCTTGTGATTTTCATGTGAACATTTCGTTGTGGCTGCAAAGCTAAGCATCTGCTTCGAATTAACGCACAACATTTATGCAGAGCGAGCCGAAGTATGGCCTCCAGGCTGGGATCGTCGAAAATATCAAATGGCTTGAAGTAAAAAATGAACAAGTATAGAAAATCGCTACTGTTAAAAGCATTTTTGACGCCCCGCTTAGCGTCCTATTTATTAGCTCCCGTATTCTATTATCTTTTCAATATGTCAGGGATACTAAGGTCTTTGCATATCTTTCTGCAAAGATTCTCTTTAATATCTGAATGTCTAGGTATAGTGGAAAGCTCTCCTGTGCTTGAGTTTTTGTATAGAGAATGTCTGCTGCCTTCTCTTACCAAAAGGCAACTATTTTGCTCAAGATATTTAATGAATTTATTTCGTTTCATTATAAACTAAAGGAGAGCGTTTGAGTAATCAGTTTTTTGACGCTATTTCTATGGGTAGTCTTATGACTATCACGTCTTTCCTCAAACATGAGATTAATCGCATCGGTTAAATTCTCTTTAGCCTCTTCAATTGTCTCACCTTGACTATTAATGCCAGGGATTTCCTCGATATATGCAATAAAACCACCTTCATCGCATGGTTCAAATATTGCCGTCATTTCTATGTTGCTCATGCTATCTACTATTTGAACAAAGTTACAACATTTTCTATAATTGTGATTTTTTACTGGAAAAATCGGCATAGGCTGCGGATGTTTCATCGTCTTCGGTTTTGTTGAAATCGCAAGCTTGTTTGGTTTCGGCTAGGGCAGCTTTGTACTCTGCGATTTCTGCGGAATCGTAGCCCGCTCGGCAAAGTTTGTAACTTCGTCGGCTAGAATAAAATACAAACCCGCTAAGCATCCTATTTATTAGACCCACCGCTCGGCGAAGTTTGTAACTGCTTCGGCTAGAATAAAATGTATAGCCTGTTCGCTGTCTTGAAAACACATCAACTTTGCGACGAAGTCACAGACTTCGACGAGCACCAGACTGAGCTGGTCAAAAAAAACTGGACAGAAAAAATGATTAATTTTATTAACTAAATTTCTGTCAAGATGAAAAGGACAAGAAGAACATTAAGCTCGAAATTCAAGGCCAAGGTAGTGTAGCAAAACCTATACATAACGTTAGCAGACGAAATCATTTTTGTTTAAAAAGGGGGAATTGAGTACAACGGCAGTCTGTCTATTAACCTATTTCACCTCTCTGAGAATCGCATATTTGGAAACTCTCAAAGGTACCTGTCCAAATGCTTTCTTGTTTGAGCGAGGTTTTTAGACTGTCTGACGGCTTGAATATGACGCGTTTGGTATTTCAATGCTACAATCCTTCAGTTTACTTTTATGTCATTTTATTGCTATAATCTTCATTTTTAGCACTTTCTGCCAAATACACTATATTTTTTATTGCGGTGTCATTTTTTAATATTCGTATAAAATGTTTTCGTCAGAGTTTGTTAAGTTCAGTTGAACCTTGTTTCCATCTACTTGAAGGTTTGAAATGTCAAATGTCATCTCTTTTGTGATATATGCCTGACATAATTCCTCATTCTTTAATGATAATCTTAAATTTCTTTGAGCCGGGTTAGATTCTAAAATGGCTTCAGAATCTATAAGTTTCAATTCCCAAGTATTTCCACTACAACCACCTGAGCTGAAGTTAATTTTCAAACAATCACCATTTATTTCTATACTATTTACGTTTAACTGATCAGAAGGTGCATTTGCGTATTGCTCCACACTAATTAAAGTTTCAAATTCACAATTGTTTGAAATTTCGTTATTGTTATCCTTTGAACAACCCAAAATTGTTATTCCGATTAAAGTCAAAATCAATATATTTTTCATAATTCCGCTTTATTATTTATTATTTTAATTCAGTAGAGCTCAAATACACTTCAAGGTTTAGTATATGAAAAGTAGGCGATTATAAAGCACGAAAATATCGGCTAAGTAAAAATTTGATATGAGCCAAAAGTATTGAATTTACTGCTATTTCGCCTATTTTATAAATACATTGTTATGTGTTTGCATTCATTTATCATTCTGTATTTATGAACCTTTAACTTAATCACAACAGGTCTTTTTAGATAATTCCTCCTTTTTTCTTGGAGTTACTTATTTGCTCGCTGTGCTGTATGACTTAGCATTATTTCTCCTTGTTTTTCGATAATTTCACAATTATATAAGTCGCTAAAAATGCCTCAAGGATACTCAATGGAACTGCAAAATATAGAATTCCAAAAGGCAATACTCCCATATTTCCAACAACTAACCACATAAATACAAAACCTACAAACCAAGAAAGAAAAGTAGTTTGA
>CAZOEV010000144.1:0-6764 GCA_964578915.1 uncultured Lentimicrobiaceae bacterium | reverse complement strand
AAGTTCTTTTTAATTATGCTCCAAGAAGTAGGTGTTTAATTAACATTGAATTGAAAAATACAATTTAATTTGAATCAAAAATTATACTACATTTGACGATAGTACACAATATGAATATGTTAGTAGAAAATAGTTTTTGTTGTAATTTGAGAAATTAGAGTGCCAAACGCATTATCGTCTAATAATCCAAAGCATTTAAAAAATGAAATACATCTCCAAAATCATCTTCATTCTTCTAATTGCAGTGCAATTTCAAAGTTGCTCATCGCTAAAAACCTCGAAACTAGTAAAGCAAGGTAGCGTAAGTAATACGGATTACTTTATGGAAATCCCCTTTAATTATTACCATGATTTAATATTTGTTGAGGTGGAAATAAATGGGAAGAAATTCAAATTTTTCTTAGATACTGGAGCAGAAATAAGTGCTATTGGTCAACATATTATAGATGAAATTGATTTCAAAGTCATTACATCTGCGAAGGTGTCGGGTGCTTCAAAAACGAAACGAAAATATGAATTTGTAGAAATACCAAAAATTTCCATTTCAACGATTGATTTTGAAAATATAGGAGCAGTAACTGCTGACTTGACTCATTTTAAAATTGTATTGGGCTGCGAAGACATTGATGGAATCATTGGAAATAATCTAATGAGAAAAGCTATTTGGCAAATAGATTATGAAAACAAAACGCTAATAATTACAGACAATTTTGAAAAACTCATCGTGTCGCCCAAAGCATCTGAAATAGTTATGAATTCAGGTAAATCGGGCAATGTATATTTAGATGTTACGATAGATAGCGTTAAATCTACATTTACTTTTGATACGGGTTTTACTGGAAAAATCAAAGCAGACAAAAAATTCTTAGATAAATTAATTGATAAGAATAAGGCATTAGAATTCACAACAGAAACCGGAACTACTGGCTTGGATCTTCATGGAGTGCAAATAGGGTCAACTTATAATGCGTTTGTAAATACAATTAATGTGGAAGGTGTTATAGTAAATGATCAAATTATGGTTATAAAGCTAGTTAGTTCCTCTTTGGTGGGGAATAGTTTTTTCAAAAACTATGTTTTGACACTTGATTGGGAAAAGGATAAATTATTTTTAGACTTAAACAACGAAATTGAAGCAGACACCCTAAAAGGCTATGAGCTAGTATTTGGACCGAACTATTTGACGAACAAAATTGAAATAGTTCGTTATAGAGATGATTATCAGCTGGACGAAAAGCTCAGTCTTGGCGCAGAAATAATCATGATAAATGATGTTGATGTCTCGGGCTTTTCTACTTTAGAATTATGTGAATTCTGGGAGCACGAAAAAGAAATAATCAAAAATGAAGAAACACTCGATATGCTAGTGTTGGATAATGGCGTAAGGAAAAAAATTGTCCTGACGCAAAAAGTTTTATTGCCGAAGTGATTAAAAACTTGAAGCTGTTAAACAATTAAATCCAAGGCTATGAGACAAAAAATTAAGATACCAAGAATTATTAAAATTGAGAAATTGCAAGGCTTTCAAATAGAATGTCCGTTTAAAAATGGTGAGCGTTGAATACTCGATTTTAAGAAAATCTTTGACAGCAGGAAAATATTAAAAACTGATATTGAATTCCAATTGCTTGATGCAAAAGAATTTAAAATAAAATGATAATTTTGTAAAATTACTTCTGATTTAATATGAAAAAAGTATTGTTATTTTTAGCTGATGGATTTGAAATATTGGAAGCTGCTGCATTCATTGATGTAATTGGCTGGAATCTTATTGAAGGAGATGGCTCTACTGAATTGTTTACGTGTGGGTTAAAAAAAGAAATCAAAAGTTCGTTTAACCAAAGGTTTATTGTTGACTATTTGATTAGTGAACTTGATATAAGCTCATTTGATGCCTTAGCTATTCCCGGAGGATTTGAGGAGTATGGCTACTATACTGACGCGTATGATGATAGAGTTCTTGATTTATTACGTGCTTTTAAAGCAAATAATAAAACCATTGCATCTATTTGTGTTGGTGCTTTATCGCTTGCAAAGAGTGGCGTTTTAAAGGATAAAAATGGAACCACTTACCCTAGTGCAATCCGAAGAGAAGCCTTGCAAGGATTTGGTGTTAAACTGATAAATCAAGCTATTGTAATGGATGACAATATGATTACATCCTGCGGCCCATCAACTGCGGTAGATGTTGCTTTATTATTATTAGAGAATTTAACATCAAAGAATAATGCGGATAAGGTTCGTCAATTAATGGGATTTTGAATTTTTAAATAGTTATAAAAAAAATAAAAATGAATATAAACAAACTGTTGCTGTTTGCTGCCCTTTTCCTCCTGCTAACTGTCGGATATTCCTGTTCAAAAAAATTCATGGTAGTTGCTAAGCCTGAATTCCAGCCTCCTGCCCGAGAGCTTGCAAACAGGCCGAATGTTGCGCTTGTTCTTGGTGGTGGCGCCTTTCATGGAATGGCACATGCGGGTGTAATAAAAGTGCTTGAAGATGCTGGAATTCCCATTGACCTGATTGTTGGTGCAAGTGCGGGAAGCTTGATGGGTGCATTATATGCTGACAATCCGCATATTGACTCGCTAATCCCATTAATAAAATCAACAACGGCCAAAGATGTTTTTGATTTTTCTTTATTTCGGTCACGAGAAGGCTTTGTTTCAGGAAAAAAATTACAAAATTATTTGAACGATCAGCTTCATGCTACTCAGATTGAGGATACGCAAATACCTTTTGTTGCTGTCACAACAGATATTGAACGGGGGAAATCTGTAGCTTTAAAAGCCGGGCCAATAGCGCCATCGGTGAATGCATCCTGCGCTATACCAGGAATCTTTGAGCCAGTGAAAATGTACGGAACAACTTTTGTTGATGGAGGCGTTCTGGCTAATGTCCCTGTTCAAATTGCCAAAACCTATAATCCAAAATATATTATTGCGGTTAGGATTATGGAATTCGATACTACTGCCCAGCTTAAGAATCGTAAGGCTGTGGTATTGAGAGCTTATGCTGTAGCAGCACATTATGCTAACGAAGGCGCAGTTTCACTGGCTGATGTTGAAATTGCACCTAACCTAAAAGGCATCCCATTAATGAGCAGCAAAGACAATGAAAAGATGTATGAGCTGGGCGTAAAGGCTGCAAACGAAATGCTTCCTGAAATAATGGCTGAACTTAAGAAAAGGGAGATTATTAAATAATCTGAGCTCTTTAATTTTAATCTAACTCAGGTTAAATAGTCTGTAACGGGAATAGAATTAGGGAAAATTTGTGTATTTTCGGGCATTATTTGTGAGGAAGGTCTTATTGTTTAATAAGATGGCTACAATACTACTTAAGACTAAGAATTAGAGTTTATTTCATTTATGAACAAACGGCAAATCGGAGCAACCGCATATCAATACACTTTAATATTCATCATTTTAGCTGCTTTAGCGATTAGCGGAGGCAGGGATTTTTTATTTCAAAAAGAAGAGATTGAAGTTACAGTAGGGCTTGAAGATATTCAGGAAATTTTCCCCCAGGCCGCAGTTTTTACTGAAAACAGACTTGGGGCTTATGATGTTTATGGTAGCAAAAGCGATAAAATAGGTTCAGCACTTCTCTCATCAAATTTTTCCCAACAATTTGGCTACGGTGGCCGTGTGCCTTTACTAATAGGAGTTGATGATAATTTGACAATTGTAAAAATTATTTTATTGCCAAATAATGAAACCGGTGACTATATCCATGCCATTTATGGTGATAAATTTATCGGTAAGTGGCAGGGCGTCAGCTTGTCAGATGCTATACAACTACCTGTTGATGTTGTTTCGGGAGCTACACATACTAGTAATGCGGTGATAGCAGGCGTTAGGTATACAGCATCTTCGATTATGGAATCCGATGCTTCCGTTATCACAGAAACTAACCTATGGACAACAATAAAGGATGTGTTATTTTTGACTTTGATGGTGCTTTCTCTTGTGATGGTTTATAAAAAAGGAAAAGCGAAGTTCCGCATTTTATATATGTTTTTGGTGCTGATTATCATGGGCTTAATCCTCAATATCGCAGTCTCAGTTCAACTGCTAAACGGTTGGCTGCTGGATGGTTTTTCATGGCGTGCGAATTGGCAAAGTAGCGTGGTATTTATTTTGGCATTGACTATTTCTTTTATTGGCAAGCGAAAATTTTACTGCAACTATCTCTGTCCGATGGGCGCCATGCAGGAGCTAACAAATCATTTTACGCCTTTCAAAAAAAGAAAGCTACCAACACGATTTAAAGGAATAACGGCAAGAGAAATCTATCTCACACTTATTGCCGGCACTTTGTTGTTGGGCTTTGCACCCGAATTAGCCTATTTAGAACCTTTCACGTTTTTTTCCTTTCGCATAGTCGGTATCGGAATTATCATCTTCGGCTTACTGGTTATCGTGGCATCACTTTTTTTTACAAAGCCCTGGTGTTCAGTCTGTCCAACAGGATGCGTACTAGATATCATATCCTTTCAAAAGGCTAAAAACATTGAATCATAGAAGTATAAAACCATGCAAAAAAGTAAATTTTTAAACATTATTCTAGCCTCCGCCGTATTGGTGTTGGTTATTCTTTTGGCCACTAAAAAAGACGATTCAGCTATGCGCAAAACGACTAAAAAAGTAACATCCGAAAATTCTCAACTGCTATCTTCGGACTCCACAACAGTTCCGTTTAAAAAGAAATCTTTGGGCGTTAGAGCAGAAGTTTATCCCAAACCTGCATTGGTGATCGGTTCGTACGATGCAGCCGGCAATCCCAATATCATGACTGCCGCCTGGGTAGGTATTGCCAATTCCAATCCGCTAAGTATTGCGGTTTCGATGCGTCCGGCGACCTATTCTCATGGAAGTGTAACGGAATCAAAATTCTTCACCGTCAATATTCCTTCCTCCGAAATGGCTAAATATGTGGATTATGCAGGTCGTTTTTCAGGAAAAGATGTGGATAAGTTTAAGGAAACCGGCCTCACGCCTGTGAGAGCCGAGTTTGTAAATGCGCCCTACATAAAGGAATTTCCTATCGTCATTGAGTGTGAGCTTACGGCCACGCATGAGCTTGGTTCGCACAGACAGTTTATCGGAAAAGTTATAGATGTAAAAGTTGATGAGGCAATCTTAAATGGGGAGGGTAAGGTAGATGTGAATTTGCTAAACCCGCTTATTTATGCCGGTGGAAATTACTACGAAACAGGACGGTTTATCGCCAAAGTTGGTGAAGCTCTGAATGATATTGATGGCGAACCGTTCGTTCCTACTTATAATAAGAGGTATGAAAACGAAACTTTGGAGGTGATTCATAACCGAAAAAGTGTGCGCCATTTTACAGATCAAGCTGTTAAAAAAGCGCAGATTGAGACCTTGCTACGCGCTGGAATGGCAGCTCCAACAGCTGTAAATAGGCAGCCTTGGGCTTTTTATGTTGTTACTAAACGTGAAATATTGGATGCGCTGGGTGAGCAATTACCCTATGCCAAAATGTTGGCGCAGGCACAAGCTGCAATTGTGGTGTGCGGCGATATGGAAACGGCTGGCAATTTGATAGATAAAGGCTATTGGGTGCAGGACTGCTCAGCAGCTACACAGAATATATTGCTTGCCGCAGAGAGTATTGGTTTGGGTGCGGTGTGGACGGCTTCTTATCCTTATGACGACAGAACAAAAGTGGTCATAGAAGCACTCGACTTACCCGAAAACCATATTCCTTTAAACGTAATTCCGATAGGTTATCCTACAGGCGAAGATGTGCCCAAAGATAAATGGAAACCGGAAAATATTGTTTGGAAATAGGGGGGGGTCTTGAATTCAATTATTTCTTGTCATTCGTGTTTTTTTTCATCGAATTAAACTAATTGCACGAATAGAAATTCGCTTAATTCGTGCAATTCGATGATTGCTTTTTTTGATGGTTTATTGAATTGTTTGTTTTGCCTTCGCGGATTTCCAATTCTACTTCCGGTTTTAATTGTAAATTTGTCCACTTCAAAAAAAGCTGTTTTTAAACGATGAATTTTCTAAATCCACAAATGTTGTACGGACTTTTTGCACTGGCGATTCCTATCGTGGTGCATCTGTTTAATTTCCGGCGGCATAAGTTGGTTTATTTTAGTGATACCTCGTTATTGCAAACGCTAAAACAGGAAACTGCCCGCACTAACAGACTCAAGCACTTGCTGGTTTTATTGATGCGAATGCTCGCGATCACAGCTTTGGTTTTGGCTTTTGCTCGGCCTTATTTTCCTGATGAAACACTTGCCCAACAGCCAGCAAATGAAATCGTGATGCTTTATCTGGATAATTCGGTGAGCATGCAAATGGCCGGAATTGAAGGTGCTATTCTGGATGATGCCCGAAAATCTGCACTTGAAATCATTGATTTCTATGGTCCTGACAAACGTTTCGTTTTGCTCACCAACAACTTTTCTCCTCGGCAGGAACGCCCGATGAACCGCGATGAAGCCAAGCAACAGCTTTCTTTTATTTCAGCCGATGCACCGCCGGTTCAGGCCGATGAAATCTTGGAAAGAGCAAAAAGTATTGCCTCTAAATTCAACCAGCAAAAAAGTAATTTGTTTTTACTTTCTGACTTTCAAAAGTCTGCTTTTCAAAGTCTTAGCGCAGAAACCGATAGCAGTTTGATGTTGTACCTTTTACCTTTTAATGCAGCAAATAAGTCTAATGTTTTTATTGATTCCTGTTGGCTCGAAAGTCCTGTTGTTCAGGTGGATATGCCAGTAA
>CAZOEV010000143.1:0-6769 GCA_964578915.1 uncultured Lentimicrobiaceae bacterium | reverse complement strand
CTAAGCTTTCCACACCTTACTGAATACGTGCGCCACCTGAATCGTTGAGGCCGATAAGCGGTGCTCCCATCTTCATGGCGAGATCCATAATTTTTACTATTTTATCCGCATTAGCGCGACTTAGTGAGCCGCCAAAGACTGTAAAATCCTGTGCAAAAACATACATCAGGCGGCCATCAATTTTGCCATAACCAGTAACAACACCATCGCCCAAAAATTTCTGCTTGTCCATATCGAAGTCGGTGCTTCGGTGTGTTACAAATTTGTCTATTTCGGCAAAAGTATTGGGGTCGAGTAGATCGAGCAGGCGTTCGCGGGCTGTTTTTCGACCAGCTGCATGCTGTTTCTTAATTCGCTCTTCGCCGCCGCCAAGTTCGGCCTGCTTATCGGTTTCCTGAAAAAGTTTAAATTTATTTTCTGATGACATGGTTTTTCTTTTTTCTATGTTTTTATTCAATGATCACCATTACTTGGTCGCTGCTCACAATATCTCCCTCTTTTACCAGCAATTTCTTGATCACCCTATCCTGTTTTACTTTGTATTCACTTTCCATTTTCATGGCAGAAACCACTACAACGGTTTCTCCGGCTTTTACCTTATCTCCTTCTTTCACAAGCACTTTAACCACTTTTCCAGGCATAGGCGAAGTAATAACATTTTGGTCTTCACCATCATCTTTCTTGCGATTTTTCAAGTATTTTGATTCGGCATCAATGACTTCCACATCAAAGGATTCGTAGAGCGTATTCACCAGGTAATTCTTCGCATTCTTGCCTTCTACCAGCTCCACATTAAAAGAGTTGTTGTTGAACAAAATGCTGTAAACACCTCTTTCCACCTCCAAAATGTCTAATTCATACACTTTCTTATCAAGCATCACCTGAATTATATTGCCATCTCTGCTAAGCAATTCAATATTAGCGATGCGATCGTTGATTTTTAATTCGTACGACATAAGTTATAGGATATTAGCTTGTTAGAGTCGCAGGATGGAACGTTTGCGACCAAAATCTTTCCAGTTGTTGCCCAGGTCTTTCGTAATAGCCTGTGGCTGAATTTTTTCCAGCTTTGTGATATAATCGAAAAAGGCCGTGATGATAGCCACATCTTCGCACTGACCGTCACAATTTTTGCGCGGTTTCAGGTATTGCTGATTTTCTTCGATAAAATGGGTATTGTAGCGGCCTTCAATAAATGCTGGCACTTCTAGAATTCTACTCAGGTAAGGAATGGACGTTTTTACACCAGTAATTTTGTAGTTGTACAAAGCACGTTTCATTCGGGCGATAGCCTCAGCACGTGTTTCTCCCCACACAATCAGTTTTGAAATCATCGGGTCGTAATACATCGGAATTTCATAACCTTCATAAACATAGCCATCGTGCCTAACACCCAATCCCAGCGGCTCAGTAATGTGTTTGATTACGCCAGGCGATGGCATAAAGTTGTTGTCAGAATCTTCGGCATAAATGCGCACCTCGATGGCGTGGCCATGTTGTTTGAGGTCTTCCTGCTTAAATTCCAGCTCAAATCCATTGGAAATATTAATTTGCTGTTTGACCAAATCAACACCCACAACACGCTCTGTAACAGGATGTTCTACCTGCAAACGCGTGTTCATTTCAAGGAAATAATAATTGAGGTTATCGTCCACGATAAATTCGATAGTTCCGGCGCCGTGGTAGTTCACAGCTTTGGCAGCGGCCACAGCGGCTTCACCCATTTTAGCACGTACTTCGGGCGTCATAATAGGTGATGGGGTTTCTTCAACCACTTTTTGGTGGCGGCGCTGCACCGAGCATTCGCGTTCAAAAAGATGGACGACATGGCCATGTTTATCACCTAAAATCTGGAACTCGATATGATGTGGAGAGTCGATATACTTCTCAATATACACCGCATCATCTCCAAAAGCCGCTTTTGCTTCGGAACGCGCGCTACTAACAGCATCAAGAATCTGGCTTTCCTCTTTCACCAGACGCATTCCTTTTCCACCGCCACCGGCACTGGCTTTTATCATCACCGGCAGGCCAATATCATGGATAACCTGAACAGCTTTTTTAAGATCAGTGATTGGTTCTGTTGTGCCAGGAACCACCGGAACACCAGCAGCAATCATGGTTTTACGGGCGGTAATTTTATCACCCATTGTTTCGATGGCATAAGAATCTGGGCCAACAAAAATAATTCCCTCCTCTTTGCAGCGGGCTGAGAACGTGGCATTTTCCGACAAAAATCCGTAGCCTGGATGAATAGCATCCGCACCAGAATTTTTGGCTACTTCAATAATTTTTTCCATTTTAAGGTAGCTCTCCACGGATGGAGATGGTCCAATAAAATAGGCTTCATCTGCATAGCGCACATGCATAGAACTGCGGTCGGCCTCCGAAAAAACTCCAACAGTTTTAATGCCCATTTCACGGCAAGAGCGCATGATTCTAACTGCGATTTCCCCTCTGTTTGCGACAAGTACTTTTTTAATCATAAAATAGTATGTTGTTATTTTACAGCATATTAAGTAAAATAATAAAGAACTAAAGAGCGGTAAAGATAACCAATAATTGCAAAAACGATAATTTAGACCAAATAAGAATAGTGTTAGTTTATTAACAGAATAGGCTTTGTAATGATGTACTTAGGAAGCAAATCATTGCGCAAACAAAAAACACAAGTAGTTTAAGCGAAAAGTAAAACTGTTCAGGCAGAACAATCACACCCCTTTAATTGAAAAAAAATGGCGTACATTTGTATGGCCATCAGATAAGCAATAACAATTTCAGGCACTTAAAGATGCAAATCCATCAAAGCAACCTTGGGAGATGACAACAGTTAGGCAGCGGAAAAAATTCCTTTTTTTAATGCTTTTGGGCATTTTTTGCGGCACTTTGCAGGCGCAAACCGCGGCCTTGGCATTGAAGATAGACAGTCTGCAGGATGTTTTGCACCAGTCCAATGGCGCACAGCAAACAGCCATACAGCTGGAACTGGCTGAAGCATACGCTGCTTTTGATCCACCAGTGGCCGAATCGCAGCTTAGGCAATTGCTGGCCGACAGTTTAGAAAACAAATTAAATACATCCCAAAAAATTCAGGCTTTACTGCTTGTGTCTCAAATACAGCTTGATAAGGGAGAAACTATTGCTGCCATTCCTTTTTTAAAAGCCGCCGCTGAACTTTCTTTATCAGTCGAAAACCAGTCTGATATGCCCCTCCTGAAACCGATTGCAGAAAAAAATCAAGTTTCGGAAACGAAAAGCATGTTCAATTTTTACACCATTGCAATCGGGCTTTTGGCATTGCTATTTTTGTTCTTGCTTGTGCTTTTTATCAATCAAAAACTAACACATAAACGTTTGCTCAAAGAAACCGCAAACCGCTATCAAAAGCAGTTGCAGGCCTTTAATAAAAAGGAAGAAGATATTGAACAGAATATCAACCAGCACACCAAAGAGCTGAACGAGCAAATTGAGCAAAGCCGGCAAAAAGATTTAGCGCTAAAAAAAGCCCTGAAAAGAGCCGAAGATGCCAATTACTTAAAGAATGCTTTTTTGGCCAATATGAGCCATGAAATCAGGATGCCTCTCAATGGTATTATTGGTTTTTCTAGTTTGCTAGAAACGGAGCTTTCGCTGCTCGAAAACAAAGAATTATACGAGTACGCCACTGGTATTCAGCAAAGTGGCGATCGCTTGCTAAATCTGCTCAACAATATTATCGACATCAGCCGTATCGAAGCCAACGAAATTGAGGTGGAATTGCATCCCTGCGATGTGAATCAAATAATGCAGCATGTGGTTGATCTCACGGTATTTTCAGCCAACGAAAAAGCACTGGCTTTTAAATCGAAACTTGGCAAAGTACCGCCTGTTGTAGCCGACAATGCGAAGCTGATGCGCGTTTTTCATATCATTATTGAAAATGCCATAAAATACACCGACGAAGGTTTTGTAACCATCACAAGCACTTACGATACCGAAAAAAATCAGGTCATCGTAAAGATAAAAGATACCGGCCAGGGCATGGAAGAGGAATACCAGCAGCATCTTTTCGAAGCTTTCAGACAAGAAAGTGTAGGCTACAACCGCTCGTATCAGGGCGCTGGATTAGGATTACCCCTTGCCAAGCGACTGCTAAGCCTGATGTTTGCCGATATTGACATTGAAAGTAAGCGTGATTTTGGAACCACCGTTAAGCTTTGGTTACCCTGCGAAAGCCTTGATCAAAACCCAAAAGGGCTAGAAAACACACAACGAATCATCGCTATCCCCAACGCACCAGAAATTGGTCAGCTCGATATTTTTATAGTGGAAGACGACCGCATGAACCGCATGGTTTTAGAGAAAATACTGCGAAAAGCTGGCCACCTTACCATGGCTATTGATGGCGAAGAAACCTTGAAAATAATCAGTGAAGTACATAAGCGCGGTCATGTTTTCCAGGTGATGCTTTTTGATATCAATTTACCTTCGCCCTGGGATGGAATCAGGCTGATGAAAGAAATTAAGAAGACCTACAAAGAATACCGCTATGTGCCTTTTATTGCGCAAACAGCTTATGCCATGGCCGGCGACCGTGAAAAGATGCTTGATGCTGGATTTGATGATTATATTGCCAAACCCATCAACAAAAATGAGCTGATGACCATTATTAAAAATCAGTTGGATAAATTTGTCCCGCTTCAAAAAATGGAATAAGCCGTACTTTTGCAAAAAAACACCAAAAAAAATTAATAACTTAAAAATCAAACAAATGTCTAAACTATCAGATCATGTAAAACCAGGCGTTGCCAGCGGCGACGATCTGCAAACAATTTTTAAATATGCCAAAGCCGGCAAATATGCTATGCCAGCCGTCAACGTTATTGGCACCAACACCATCAATGCCGTGCTTGAAGTAGCACGTGAGGTAAACTCACCCGTTATCATTCAGTTTTCTAACGGTGGCGCAGCTTTTTATGCTGGGAAAGGCCTTTCAAACGAAAATGAAAAAGCTGCTATTGCTGGTGCAATTTCGGGCGCACATCATGTTCATCAAATGGCTGAAATGTATGGCGTTCCCGTGATTTTGCATACCGACCATGCTGCCAAAAAATTGTTACCCTGGATTGACGGATTATTGGATGCCGGTGAGAAATTTTATGCCCAACATGGCAAACCACTTTTCAGCTCGCACATGCTCGACCTTTCAGAAGAACCATTAGAAGAAAACTTGGAAATCTGCGAACGCTACCTCAAACGCATGTCGAAAATGGGCATGACGCTCGAGATCGAACTCGGCATTACAGGCGGAGAAGAAGATGGCGTGGACAATACAGATGTTGACAGCTCAAAGCTATATACCCAGCCCGAAGAAGTGGCACAAGCTTATGAAGTGCTTAGTAAAATCAGCGACCGTTTTACCATTGCAGCAGCCTTTGGAAACGTGCACGGTGTTTACAAACCAGGCAATGTGAAACTGCAACCCATTATCTTACATAACTCACAAAAATATATCCAGGAAAAATTCAAAACTGGATCAAATCCCGTAAACTTCGTGTTTCACGGCGGATCAGGATCAGAACCTGCACAAATTGAAGAAGCACTCGGATATGGCATTGTAAAAATGAATATTGACACCGATACGCAATGGGCGTTTTGGGATGGTGTACGCGCTTTTGAAGCCAAAAGTCATGATTATTTGCAAGGCCAAATCGGAAATCCTTCTGGCGCTGACAGTCCAAACAAAAAATACTATGACCCACGCAAATGGCTTCGCGAAGGCGAAGTAGCGATGATTAAACGCCTCAAAGTTGCTTTTGAGAATCTAAACTGTGTAAACGTTTATTAATCAGCGTTTAAAAACTATCAAAACCGCTTACGGTATTAAGAGTCCTGTAAGCGGTTTTTTTATGCGTTTGCTTTAAACACAATGCAATAATGACAAAAAATGCTAGAGCGAAATGCCAGCGATATAATCCTTTGCATGAACCACCAAAACCGGTATAGGCGAGTGGTTTACCATCTGCTGGGCATAAGGTCCCAGCCAGATATTTGATGCTGCTTTTTCCTGTTCGTCCATTACGCTGATCAAGTTAGCACCAACACTGGTCGCATATTCTATGGTATTGTCAGTAACATTATCAACCTCAATCTCTTTAATCAAAAACTTCACTTCATTCTCCGTGAGGTAGGTTTCAACCTGTTTGGCATAATCCATCACCCGTTCGCGCACATCTTCTACGCTAGTAATATACGTAACCAACACATGCACAGTGGCTTCAAAATATTTGGCCAGCAAGGCAGTGATTGGGACTTTTTGGCGCGATTCCAAGGTGCTGTCGATTGGCATAACGATGGTGTTAATGGTTCTGGCAATGTCAACACCTCCCCTGATGGTAATCACTGGCCGCTCCGTAGCTGATACGATGCGGTTGGCATTACTTCCAATCCAAAACTCCTCAAAACCCGATGAGCCATGCGTTCCAATCATAATAAGGAAAACATCTAGTTCTTCGGCCACGGCCACCAGTTCAGCATATACCTTTCCTGTGCGCGTAACAAAATCTATGGTACCTTTGGTGAGTCTTGGCTGGTATTTTTTTACCATTTCGCTCAGCTGTTTTTCAGCTTTGTGCAAAATTTCATCGCCTTCCAAGTCGTATAAATTCTTGGTGTTATCGGGTTTGTTTACCCAAATTAGCATAAGGTTCGCCTCCGCTTTTTCAGAAATACTCAGGGCGTGTTCAAAGGCATTGAGTGAGCAATCAGAAAAGTCAATGCCTACTAAAAT
>CAZOEV010000142.1:0-6805 GCA_964578915.1 uncultured Lentimicrobiaceae bacterium | reverse complement strand
TGGAAATTAGCCAGCCGCTGTTGTTTCCGCTGCGGTTAAACCAACTGACTTCAATATACCAGTTGTCAATCTGAAAAATATGAAATTTCATTTTATCTACATTCTTAAACTTCATATTGCCTTGTTTCACTTCGTAAAAAAACAAGCTAAGGTAATCTGGCTTAAATTCTTTAGAGGCGTAGTATTCAATTACTTCTGGCGTTTTAAACGCCTTATAAATATTCATAAAATCCAGCTCATGGCTCATCGGATGGAGAAAATGTTTTTCATGATCAGCCTTATCGCCTGAAGGAAATATTTTATTGAAGGCAGGAAAATAAACATTGGTAAGAACCCATTTTGAGCCCAAATTTTCTTTTTCAATCATCAGAATTAGAATGATTTGCACCTCTTTTCCTTTGAAAGTAAAGCTTGAAGCGACCTCAGCATACCAACGTCCTCCAGTAAATTTTAGGAAGCTAGAATCCGATTTTACAAGATCGTCGATAAAAAAATCACGTAGCGTACCCGTTGTGCGCGCATTTTGTTGGTCAAACAAAAGTGGAAGCCGCTCCTCACGCGTTTCCTGGTTGCGGTATGCCGGATTAGATGGCCACATTTTTTTTCCAAACTGATCTTCTTCATTATTAAATCGACTAAAAAACTGGCTCATTTGTTTGGTCATGGCATAGAGCGCAGTTTCGTCTATATCTATCTGACCTACAGAGCCCTGTTGTGCTGGCGAAGCAAATGAAACCAGCATTAAGCATCCTATTAAAAGTCCGTTAATGACTTTTTTCCAGTAATTTAAGCTGTGTGGTTTTTTTCGCATCAAGGAATTTTTTCAATGAACCCCGCCCGGATTTTCTCCGAACGGGGTTAGCACTATCGCTATTTATAGCAAAATTATTTACTGGTTTCTTTCACGCGCATATCGCCCAAAAGCACGTCCCAGAAGCCAATGATACGGCCACCAATTTGTGTTTCTTTGCGTTTTACATATACCGTGATGTCTTTTTTGGTGGTGTCTTCATACACCAAACCGCCTTCTTTATTGTAGCCTTTAAATTTCTGAAAAATCGTGATAACACCTACATAAGTCCCGTCGGGCTGGCGTTGCAGGTCGCTAACATATTCAATTTTAAACCATTCAATTTCTACGCGGTCGTAGTTGAGGCGCATCAGGCGCTCAAAATACTGACGTACTTTATAATAATCTACTTCAGGTTTTGCTAAGGTTGAAACGCCCATTTCGGCTCCTTGCATAAACAGTTCCTCGGCACGGTCGATCACGCGATTGGCTTCGCTCCAAGCGGTGTTTTTACTACCAATAATGCTGATATACTTACTCAGATCACGTACTTTTTCCAGTGCCAAACTGTCAATAGCTTGTTTGCGCTCGGGGCTTAAATCGTCCTGTGCCTGCACATTTGAGGCAAACAGGCCGATCATCACTGCCAGAATTATTTGAATTTTTCTCATCTGCTTATTTTTTAATCAGTTCAAGTTCTGTAATTTTTCCATTTGAATCGTACTTCACCTGCTCGATAGTATTTGAATAAACTTTCTGATCTTTTAGATAGTCTAAATACTTGCCAATTGTTGTGGGCCGGTCATAATCATTAAAACCACCAGCCTGGCTGATGATGATCAATACAGGCACATCGGGTGAAGTAAAAAGCGTAAGTGTGCGCACGATTTTTTCGTTAGCAGCTGCCATATCAGGCGCTCCGGCAATAGCTAAAAACTGACTTTCCAGACTACCATATTTTGCCGCTTCTCGGGCTTGGCGATATTCTTCTTCTTTCCGCAGCCTTTCTTCCTCTGCCATGCGATTGGCTTCGGCACGCTCGCGTGAAAGTTTATCTTCCACTTGGTCAATTAATTCCGAAACGTTTTCATCTTGCAGGTTCCATTCTTTGATGGTGGCCAAGCGGGTCTCTTTTTCGTCAAGTGTCCAGCTTGTTTCGTCATTCAAAATGGCCGTCAAATCCTTGGTGGCCCGGTCAATTTTTGCTGCATATTCAGCTGCAGCCTGCTCTCGCGCTAGTTTTTTCTTGCTTTTACAACTTGTGGCTCCGCCGAGGGTAATCAGCACAACCAAAAAAAGCAGTCCTAAGCGCTTCAATTGATGCATTGAAATTGTCATTTGCATAGTTTTAAAGGGTTTATTGCTATTTGATACTATAACTCAATTTCGGCAAAATTATTGATTTTTTAAGTGAATTTATGAATTCACAAGAAATTCATTTGTTTAATCGCTTTTACTAACAATTATAATGCCCAATTTTATAAGTTGTCTAATTTTGCGCTATGTTGCGACATTATAATATTCCTGTGTTTTTGCCCGAACTGGCCTGTCCGCATCGCTGTGTTTTTTGTAACCAAAGCAGTATCAGCAGCACCTATTCTATTCCATCCACTGATGAAGTTACAAGCATTATCGAGAAGCATTTAGCGAGTTTTACTGCAACAGAAAGGCATATTGAATTGGCTTTTTTTGGCGGAAATTTCACAGGATTATCGCAGCAGATGCAGCTAGAATACCTGCAGCACGTTCAGCCGTGGCTGAAATCGGGTCAAATACAAGGCATCCGGCTAAGCACACGCCCCGATTATATCACCGAAGACCAAATTGTTTGGCTTAAAGATTTTGGCGTAACACATATTGAGCTTGGCGCACAGTCAACCGATAATGAAGTGTTGCAAAGATCTGGCCGCGGACATAATCGTGATGCCATTGAAAAAGCCTCAGCCATAATTTTAAAAGCCGATTTGGTGTTGGGACTTCAGATGATGGTGGGACTTCCCGGCGATAGTCTGGGAAAAATGCTCACCACTACAGAAGACATTATCCGGTTTGGCGCCAAAGAAACACGAATTTATCCTTGTTTAGTAGTTCGCGATACAGCATTGGAAAAGCTATTCCAACAAGGAAAATATCAGCCTTTGACCCTTGATGAAGCTGTTGCACAAGCAGCTAAGTTGTATTCCATTTTCGAAAATGCTGGTATAAAAGTATTGCGAATCGGGCTGCACACTTCTGACGACCTCAACGGTTCGGCGCTGATTGCAGGGCCATACCATCCCAATTTTGCAGAAATGGTTTTTGGTAAATTGTGGCTAAATACTTTTGAAACCTACAATCAATGGCCGAAAACAGCAGAAATAAGTGTGAAAACATCCGCTTCGCAACTAAATCATGCAGTAGGTTTTGAAGCCGTCAACAAAAAATGGCTGCTAAAACGCTTCAAGCGTGTGAAATTTATGTCCAACAGCAGCCTTTGCGGACGGCAGTTTATCATTCAAAAATTATAGTAATGCTGGTACTTGCCGACAGCCGAATGCCTGATTCTGCTAAAAAAGCTCTTTCACAAATAGCTGAGCCGCTATGGGTTGCGCCACAGCCTGGTGTTTACCAATCAATTGCTGCACATCCAGATATTTTCTTTTGCAACACAAAAGCCGGACTGGTTGCCGCTCCTGATTTACCAACAGCTTATCTCAAAAAAATCCAGGAAAACAAAGTCAATTTAATACAAGGAACAACTGCAATTGGTTCAAAATATCCGCAAACGGCATTTTACAACGCTGTGGCTACCGATGAATATTTAATTCACAACCTCAAGCATATGGCGCTGGAAATCAAAAAGCACTATTCAGAAGAAAAGCAAATTCAGGTAAATCAGGCTTATACACGCTGCAATTTGCTTGCGCTTACAAACCAATATTTTATTACTTCAGATGCTGGAATTTTCAAAGCGTTGCGGGATTTAAGCAAAGAAGGTTTATTAATAAATCCCAATCAAATTGCGCTTCCGGGTCATCAAAACGGTTTTTTTGGCGGTTGCTGCGGCATCTTTGAAAAGCAGCTTGTAATCTGCTGTCACACTGATTTTCTGGTGGAGAAAAATGCTTTGCACGCCTTTGTAGAAAAAGCCGGATTTAGCATTAAATCACTGTATTATGGAAAATTGTTAGATGTGGGAAGTATGTTGTTTGTGTAACCGCTTTTATACAAAGACAATCAGCGCTGGCAGACAAAAAACCAACTCTCCAACCAAATGATAATAGGCACTTTTGTAAAGCTTTTTTCTGTAATAAAATAAGACCGCTAATGCTAAATTCATAACCAAAAGTATTAACCAGGCTGCACTTTGTGATGATCCAATAAGCAGCATAAACATGACGAACAAAAGCTGTATCAGTCCTGCACTCAATAAGAGGCGGATGGTGTTTTTTTCACCCAGATCACTTGCCACAGACCGGATTTGTTGCTGCCTATCGAAATCAAGTTCTATCAAAGCAATCAAAGCGCTTTCCAGCCAAGCGGTGATAATAAAAGCCAGCATGATTAAAATGACCGACCAATCAGGAATATTGCCTTCTTGCACCAGCGGTCCAAACCAGATGCCGAGTGTATAAATCAAGGCTACCATGGCTTCTTTTTGCACAAACCAGCGGTTTTTGAATTTTGGGAACGAAACCAAAATAATGTGCAATGCACTCATCAAAACAAGAAAAAAACCCGCAATGAGTAAGCGATAATTTGCAAAAGCTACTATCAGAAGCGTCACCGTTAAACCAACAAAAACCAAAGCAATAATCAATAATTTTTTATGCTGTCGATAAAACACATGCCTTGGGTTATAGGCTCTGCCAGGTAAAAAACAGGCGTCAGCGAGATGATCAAGCGAATAAACCACCCAAATGCCAGCCAAAAGCGCCACAAACCACCACCACGGCATGGGCTGCTGAACAATTTCCGATGCAAACAACAACCCGCAAAGCGCAGCCAAAGCCACATCCAGGCTCAATGATTCAATGATTGATTTTACTTTCTTCACGGACTAATCGTTAAGGTGCTGTTTTTGACCAGATATCAAAGCACTTACAGCTCCCAAAGTTTAAGCTGGTTTAACAAGGATTGGCGCTGTTGCAAAAGTTGCTCCATCAATTCAGAGTTTCTTTTACTGAGGATTTTCCAGCGCCAAGAATTTTGCAATTTTCGGCTAAATTTATACTGATAAAAAGCCAGCAAACCCGCATAAGGAAACGAAACCAGCGCAAAAATGCTAAGTACCCAATCATCGGTCAAAAGCAGTAGCACAACAAAAAGTAACACATACCAGATCAGGAATAGGAAAAAACTCAATCCAAAGTTTAACGAACTCTCAAATTGCTTGTCTTTTATACGTTTGATAAGTTGTGATGGCATTTTGTAAGGAATATAATTACACAGAACGCCATACGCCTGCAATGGCAGAAAAACCAGCCAAAACAAGCTTTGAATCACTAAAGTAAGCCAAGTATTCAAGGGGTTTTTCGCACTTACCTCCTTCAGTTTGTGCTGTTTCAGGCTGTTCAAATAATTCTTACAATTAGTTTGCAGCCAATCCCATTCTTGGCCTTGATTTTGCCTTAGCCTATTTAATTGGTCAGCAATTTTTTGCGACTTTTTAAACTGCGCTACGCGATTTTTATCTGGATTTTTAATCTGATTATCAATACTTAATCGGCATAGCAAACCATGACAGTCTTCAAGTTCTAATGTGTCCAGATGCACCATTTGTTTTTTCAAAGCCAAAGTCAGCTCATTAAGCAATTCAACAGTGGCGCTTTGCGGTTCAAGCTGATAAGCTGGGTAAAGTGGCTCCACAGGCAGCGGCTTTCCAATATTAATAAGAAGTTGCGTTCCAGCTTTGTCAGGATGTTCGTAATCAATACCAAAGGGCACCAAAAAAACCGGAGATTTAAATCCATTCGCTTCGGCAGTTTGAAAGGCAATTCGGCTGGCTCCTTTTTTGAGCTGCTGTAGCGTTTTCCCTTCAGAATGAACACCTTCTGGCATGATGGTAAGCACCCAACCTTTTTGTAGTAACCGGACAGTTTTATCAAAAATCGCTTTATTTTTTTCAGCGCCATTTACGCCGTCGCGAAGGCGGTAAACGGGCAAAATACGTAAAAAATAGAGCAGCCTTGCAACGGCATTTTTTTTAAAAATATCAGCACGAGCTAAAAAAAATACAGGCCTATTAATGGCAAAAAGCACAGCAAGTGCGTCCATCAGCGCGTTCTGGTGGTTTGGGGTAACGATAAGCGGCACGTTTTCGGGCAGTTTGTCCTGACCAATTATGGTGACTCGTTTATAATAAAGGTGGTAAAAGAAACGTAATGAATTTAAGAGCAGGCGATATAAAAATAAAGGCTTTCCAAGGCGTATCGAAGCAGTTTTTTTATCCATCGGCCAAGGTTTTTAGTGGTCTATATTTGGCCCAGAAACCCGCCACACTAAGCCCGGCAATAATATGCCAGATGCCCCACCAGGCTGCTATAAATGCCATGCCACCCATATTTATTTCTGGCGGAAAAATTCGCGGATTAAACAAAAGAACCAGCGCCAATCCGGAGTTTTGGATGCTCGTTTCAATGGCTACAGTACGCCGATTAATGCGATTGAGGCCAAATAAGGCCGCAAAAGAATAGCCTGAAACTAAAGCCAAGAGGTGATGTATCAACACGATAAGTAAAATCCAGTCGATATACTCTACGAAATTATAGAAGTTATTGCGAAATGCAAGCACGATAAATAATCCGAAAATTACAATGGAGATACGGCGGGTAGGCTGAATAATTTTTTGAGTAATTTTTGGGAGTTTTTGGGCAAAAAGCATTCCAGCAATTACGGGCAGACCAAGGATAATAAATACGGTGCGGAACAGCTCCAACGGATCAATTTCGATGGGGCGCAACAGAGGAGAAGTTGCAGAATAAGTCCACCCCAAAACGAGAAATTCAATGGCGTAAAAATTACGGCAAGCACAGT
>CAZOEV010000141.1:0-6861 GCA_964578915.1 uncultured Lentimicrobiaceae bacterium | reverse complement strand
CCAAGTGCATCTCGATGTCCTTTAATCCCAAAAATAATTCCCTATTCAGTCCTTCACGCAATTGGTTCATCAGCGCGACCCAGCTAATAAGCGGTATTTCATGCGGCTGCCTGCTTATCCAAAAAATGGAATCGCCTCTTATGCTGCGGTCATGTTGGAAGTTTGATCCGGTGCCAACACCTGCAGCTTTAAAAGCAGCATTAGCACGCTGATAATGAGCCACTGCTAAAAGCTTTGCAATCAAGGCTTCATCAATCATGTCCGGCAGTACAAACCATCCTTCATCGGCCAATGAATCAGCAAATTGAGTCATTTTGACCAAATCAATATTTAGCATAAATTTAATGAAAAGGTGGGCAAAAATAGTTCAGGCGAGAATATGCCCGACAAAAGATCAAAAATAAAACTTAAAAGGAAGCTTTATCCGATTTTATCCATGCAGACTAACCCTATTTAGCTTTTCAATATCCAGGATCTCAACGTATTCGCTATTTATTTCGAGCAAACCATCACTTTTAAACTTAGTTAAAATGCGCGCAATACTTTCAATGGACATACCCGAAAGTTCTGCAAACTCCTTGCGACTTAGCTGTAACGGAAATTTATTTTGCTTATAAATTCTATTGGCCAAACATAAAATCACATCAGCCAGGCGACCATAAGTCTGTTTTTTCGTAAGACAATAAAACCTACCGTTGGTAATAATGCTCTGTTCCGCTAGAAGACTAACAATTTTTGAGGCAAAGCCTGAATTTTGATTGATAAGTTGCTTAAAGGCACTGATATCAATCAAACTTACCTGCGTATCAATATATGCCTGCGTGCTGTGATGAAAAACTGCATTGCCTTCAAATAGCGTAGATAGTCCTATTATATTAATAGGAGAAAAAATCTGCAGGATAAGATTGTCGCTTACACCTTCGATATAAGTTTTGACTAAACCCTCTCTGAGTATCATTACATGCGAAGCAAATGCACCTTGTTTTGTCAAAACTTCCCCTTTTTGGTAAAAAACATTCACTGTTTTCGATTCCAAAAAAGCCTTCTGTTCATCATTTAACAGCTCAATACACTCCAAAGTATTGGTGCTTATGGCGCAACTATTTCTTATAATATCCTGATTTGAGTTCATTTATGAGAATCGGGTTTATCTTGGATGGCAAATATACTGCTTTAAAACAAGAATTCATTTGATACATATCAAAATTTTTAGCGTGGAGGTTATTTTTGAATCTTGACGAGCTTGGTATGTCAAAGTTTAAAGAATGTTAAATGTCAAAGTACTTTTGTTGTGAACATTTTAACAATGCGCAATGATGAAAACTATACTTGAAAAAATCACTACCTTTTTTGTGGTACTTGTCTTGCCGGTGTTGGTCATTTATTTAACAGTTCATTTTGGTTTAAAACGCGAAGCGCCTGAGCCAATTGAATATACCAACAAAGCCGAGCAGATAATCAGTGTAAACCACAGCGAATTTGAAATTTTGCAACAAGAGTTTACTGATCCCCGCGATGTTACTGCAGCTTGTCTGTCATGTCACAACAAACGCGACGACGAATTAATGCAAAGCTCGCACTGGCGATGGGAACGCACAGCGCATATCCCAGGTAGGGGAGAAGTGAAGATTGGAAAAATGAACATTATCAATAATTTCTGTACAGGCGCTCCTGGAAACAATGGCTCTTGTATGCGCTGTCATATCGGCTATGGCTGGGAAGATAAAAGTTTCGACTTTGAAGATCCTAACAATATTGATTGTTTAGTTTGTCACGACAATACTGATACCTATTTTAAACAAAAAGGGAAAGCCGGTTGGCCAGCTACTGAAGAAACTGCCAATGCGGAATATGCTGTGCCAGATTATAATTATATCTCACAGAATGTGGGGCTGCCTGATCGCGACAACTGCGGAATCTGCCATTTTTATGGCGGCGGCGGTAACAATGTGAAGCACGGCGACTTGGAAGAAGCTATGTTTAACGGCGACAGAGAACTCGACGTACACATGGGAATTGATGGGAAAGATATGACCTGCATCGACTGTCATACGACTGAAAACCACAATATTAAAGGACGTGCTTATTCTGTATCAGCAGAAAACACCAACCGCATTAGCTGCGAACAATGTCATACTGATAGTCCGCACAACGACCGTATTATTGATTATCATAGTCATAAAGTAGCCTGTCAAACTTGTCATATTCCAGTTTATGCTAAAAAAGCTGCTACCTCACTATGGTGGGATTGGTCGCTGGCTGGCGAAATAGACGAAAACGGAAATGGTTACAAAGAATATGATGCAGATCACAACTACAGCTACCTTTCTATTAAAGGCCGCTTTGTATTCGATAATATGGTGACGCCCGAATATTATTGGTTTAATGGCACCGTTGATCACAACCTCATTGGAGATACCATTACAGAATTTCCGGTACAAATTAATACTTTGTTTGGTGAGTATATGGATTCCACAGCAAAAATATGGCCTGTGAAAGTGCATCGTGGCCGCCAGCCTTTTGATGCCGTAAACAAAGAACTGCTTTCGGTAAACCTCTGGGGCGCTGAAAAAGGTGATGGTGCTTTTTGGAATGACCTCGACTGGGATGTTGCCATTCAACAAGGTATGGATTACTGGGAAAGAGATTATAGCGGCGAATACAGCTTTGTTGAAACAGAAGCTTACTGGCCACTTAACCACCAAGTTTCGACCAAAGAAAAAGTGCTGAGTTGCGAAGATTGCCACAGCCGCACCGAAAGTCGCATTGCTTCACTCAACGACTTCTATCTGCCTGGCCGCGACTACGACAAAGCAGTGGATTACAGTGGTTTTGCACTCATTTTTATCTCTCTTTTCGGAATTGGAGTTCATACTATCTTGCGTATTGTAGCACCTTTTAAATTCAAATAAACCATGCAAAAAATCAAATTATATACACGTTTTGAACGTTTCTGGCACTGGACACAGATGGCTTTGGTGCTGCTGCTTACGCTCACTGGTTTTGAAATTCACGGCAACTTCAGCCTCTTTGGTTTTGAGAATTCAGTACGCTTACACAATGCTTCTGCATGGACATTTATGGGCTTGGCCGTAGTTTCCATCCTGTTTATGCTGTTTTCACATCAGTATGTAAACTTTATTCCTACTACCAAAAAACTCAAAGAGCAAATCCAATACTATACACTCGGAATCTTTCGCAAAGACCCACATCCGACCACAAAGTCGATGTTCAACAAACTCAACCCTTTGCAACGCCTAATTTACGCCGGTTTGTTGATCCTGATTTTTCCGGTACAAATAATCACTGGCCTGGTTTATATGTATTACCACTACCCACAAAACCCGATTGATGCTGCTGGCCTTGAAGCCGCTGCCGTTACCCATACAATTGGCGCTTTTATGGTAGTCGCTTTTATTTTGGTCCACATGTATATGACCACCACCGGACACAGTGTTTCTTCTAATGTTAAAGCCATGATTACAGGCTATGAAGAGGAAGAAAATCATAAAGCGAAAACTGAAACTAAAGCATAACATTTTAAAGATCAACACAATGAAAAAATTACTTATTAGCTTATTTGTAGTGCTTAGCATTACAGCCTGCACCAAAAAACAAGATTTCAGCAGTGCTGATGCAATGGTTGAAGAGGCCATGAAATCAGTAAAAATGATGGATTCCGATCAGCTTTATGAGCTGATGAATGGCGAAGAAATTTACACCCTCATTGATGTACGTCAGGAAATTGAAAACTACTACGGTTTTATTCCGGGCTCAGTAAATATTCCTAGAGGAAGCCTGGAGTTCAATATTGGCAAGGGCGAATATTGGGACAATATCGGTTTGTATATGCCTGAAAAAGAAGAAATTATTGTAGTGTATTGCAAAAAGGGACAGCGTGGTGTTTTGGCTGCCGAAACACTAACAAAAATGGGTTATTCCAATGTTCACGCCCTTGAAGGCGGCTGGAAAGCCTGGGAACTAAGCTATCCTGACTTATACGAAAAAGACCTTGAAAAACTGGGAGGACACTCCTCAGAACCCGCTTCAAGCGGCGGATGTTAATCCTGTGAAATAATCAATAATCAAATAACTCTAATTATCACCTAAATTTTTATCAAATGAAAAAATTAGCTATTTATGTTTTTGCACTTTTCTTGATGCCTGCTTTGTTACTTACATCATGTAAAAAAGACAATGAAGAAACTTTCGACGCACAGAAAGAACTCACTACCTATCTTGTTGATCAGGATATGGATATTAACAAAATCCTTGATGCATTTGTGATGAAAGCCCCTGAAGGCGGAGTAATCACTGGTATGTATATTATGGATATCCGTACAGTTGACGAATTTGCTGCTGGCCATATTGCTGGTGCCAATCGTGTTGATTTTAGTAACATCCTTACTGCCGCCGCTAATGCTGGTGGACAGCCAATTCTTGTTGTTTGCAAAACTGGCCAAACTGCCACTTATGCTTCAACTTTGCTCCGCTTATCAGGTTATACTTCAAAAGCCCTGAAATGGGGAATGAGCGGCTGGAACACAAGCCTCGACGCTTGGACACCTAACGTAGGAAACGTTGCTGCAGGTAGCCCAAACTGGTCAACTGATGCTGCTCCTACTAACTTATCTTACAGCAGTCCAAAACTTCCAGGCGTTGCATCTACTTCAGGTGCTGAAATTCTGAAAGAACGTGTTGCTGCTGTTATTGCCGGTGGTTTTGCCACAGCAACAGCTCCTGATGTTGTTGCCAATCCAGGTAACTATTTCATCAATAACTATTTCAACGATGCTGACTATCTAGGTTTTGGTCATGTTAAAGGTGCATACAGAATTAACCCTTTGCTTGTAAGCGAAGGTCAAGTTAACTTCCTCGATGCTAGCAAACCTGTTGTAACATACTGCTATACAGGTCAAACCTCAGGTGCTATCACTGCTTACCTGCGTGTTATTGGTTATGATGCCAAAAGTTTACTTTTCGGTATGAATAAACTCTCACATGACAATACAGCTTGGACTTCAAACAGATGGACTGCTGAAGGCGAATCACACACATATCCTATTGTAACTGGCAACTAAAAAAATGCCTGCCTAAAAAGTTTGAAGGCCAGATAGCCTTCAAACTTTTTTAGGTTTATCAAAAAAATATATTTTACCTTAATCTATTCATTATGAAAAGAATATTATTAGTCCTTACTGTTATTGTAGCCCTAGCCGGATCGAAAGTTATGGCGCAAGGCTGTGGTGGAGAAGCTCCAGACGAAGGCATGAAGATTTTTGGCTTTTTGCAGTCGCAATATGAGTATCACATGACCGATCCTTCCTCAAATACTTTCTCTTTTGAACGCGCCAGAATTGGTGCCATGGGAAAAATCCCTTACGACTTTTCTTACTATGTAGTGCTGGAAATGAGTCCGTTTATTTCTGCAAATCCTTATTTGCTAGATGCTTTTATTACTTACGATCGTTTTGAAAATGCACGCATTTCTGTTGGTGCTTTCAAAACACCATTCGGTATGGAAGTGAATACTTCCTGCAGCAATCTGCGTACTATTTATCGTTCTACTGCTACCTTGCAAATGGTTGCGCCTTTCCGCGATATGGGAATGGTATTGATGGGTGGAAATGACAATACCCTTTTCACTTATCAACTTGGTTTAATGAACGGTAGCGGTCTTTTGCGTGCTGATAACAATACCAAAAAAGATATTGTTGGCCGTGTTACTGCTAAACCTTGGGATTTTTTACGTGTTGGTGCTAGCTTCCGTTATGGCTATCCTTCTTTAAATAATACAACAGATAACCGCACAACATTTGGTGCCGAACTTAAAGCACAACACAGCGGCTTCACCGTGGAAGCTGAATATATCAACGACGAAGGTAATTACAACCGCGACCTTGGTGGTGGATGCTCTGGCAACCTGATTGATCTGGGAGACAAAAGAAGTGGTGGTTATGCTACCATTAGCTACCTCACCAAATGGAATGTGGAACCTGTTTTCCGTTTTGATTTCTTTGATTCAGGAAATACGGAAGATTACAAAGAGAGTAACCTCACATTTGGTATCAATTATTTCTTCAACGATTGGACACGCCTGCAAGTGAACTATATGTATCGTGGCGAAGAGCCTGTTGAAATCAATAATGACGAGATAGCGATCCAAATTCAAGTTAAATTCTAAAACCTCAATACTATGAAAAAACTAAGTTTGATATTCACTCTTTTTATTGCTTTTATTTTAACTGCATCAGCCCAACAACTTATTTCGGTAGCTGATCTTTCAAAGCAACTCAAAAATGATGATTATATCGTGGTTTCAGCCGAACTGGAGCCAGTTTATAGCAAAGTTCACATCACCAATTCAGTAAATGTTCCTTACAAAGCCTTCTTCAAAGAAGGTGATATTGAAGGACTGTTGGTTGCTGATGACGAAATCAAAAAAATCTTTGGTGCCAATGGCATTTCAGAAAGCAAAACTATCGTTTTATACGACGAAGGCTCCATGAAATATTCCAGCCGCGTTGCTTGGATTTTGAAATATATGGGCGCACCTAATGTTTATGTGCTTAATGGTGGTATGAACGCCTGGAAAGCTGGTCGCAAACCAGTTACCAAAAACCCAACTATCGTAAAAGCTGCTACTTTTAACGGCACACCAAATAAAGCAATGATTGCTACTATGGACGACGTTAAAGCTGCTCTCACCAATGCTGGTGCAGTAGTTGTTGACGCACGTGAAGTTGGCGAATACAAAGGTGTTGAAAACAAAAGTACAGGCCATGTTAAAGGCGCTGTAAACGTGGATCACAACACCATTCAGGACGATAAAAGTCTGATGAAAAGCGCTGACGAGCTGGC
>CAZOEV010000140.1:0-6900 GCA_964578915.1 uncultured Lentimicrobiaceae bacterium | reverse complement strand
CGGTTCAGGTGCTAATTTTATTTTTGACTGGGCAGTAAAAAACGCTAAAAACCCGCCATTATTTGAAGCTGTTATGATTTCGACAGATGGCCAGCAAGGATTATCTTTTTCAGTGAGAGGGGTACAAATATTTGAATAATTTTAGAGCAAATTTTTTGGAATTATTAAAATGGCATGCAATACATAAACTCTAAGCGGGCCGTTAAAAAAAACCTACTGATTAAATTCAAAATCAAGCCACTAATGAAATTCACTGGCTAAAAATCTATTTATAAGTGATTTTTCTTCTAATTAGCTTCACCGGATGATTATCAACTACAATAGTTTTCTCAATCCAGTTATTTTTCTTATCATTCACATACTGAAAATCCGTTGATTTTAGAACTTCATTACGCTCATTTTTAATCAGTTCGGAGATTATCTTCTCATTTTTGTTGTATTTATACTGCCGCTCTTCTACTAAATTCCCGCCTTCAGTAAACCGGAAATTTCTATCGATATTTTCTTTATAATCGTAGGTGTAGGTGTATTTCATTTCAAACTCACCTGCATCCAGGTAGCTGTAGTTTTCACGCAGCAAACCAGCATCATCGTATTTATACACATAAGTCTTTTCCGGCACGCCGGT
This sequence comes from uncultured Lentimicrobiaceae bacterium, assembly GCA_964578915.1. Classification (GTDB taxonomy): domain Bacteria; phylum Bacteroidota; class Bacteroidia; order Bacteroidales; family F082; genus UBA5536. Next base: position 6,272 of record CAZOEV010000140.1, on the reverse strand, counting down.
AGCATCATAACTTTGGTCATTCTCCAAAAGGCCTTTTTCGTTGTAGGTGTAGACTACCGTCCTGATAAGCTTGCCGTTAGCATCAGTGATTACAAGTTTCTGACGCTTTCCATCAGCATTTTCATAGCTGTATTTTTTAAGTAAATTTTCTGTAGCATCAAATTCCTGATCTACTACCCTATTTCCGTTCTCATCAAATTCGCTCACAAAGTACTTGTTTAAAACAAGCTGATCTCCCGCCTCGCGGTTCACATCTATCGAAAAATGTTTTTCGGTCATTTTACTCAATTTTCCGGAGGGATCATCCTCATTAAGCGCAATTTGCTGCGCCATCGCAGTCGAAGAAGAAATTAGAAATAGTACAAAAAATAGAAAAATATTTCGCATTGTTTTAATCATATTAAATCTTAATGCGACAAAAATAATCTATTTTGAGCTGATTAGGTCAAACTCAAAAACAAAGTATAAATAAATAGTTTTTTGCCATTTATAAACACTGGAAATAAGACATCTAAATTTGACAATTAACGCTGTGCGTTTTCACACTATTTTGACGAAGACCTTCTTATCTTCCAAAAAGCAGCCGTTTAAAAACATTCAACACCATGAGTATAGAGATTACACAAAACAAAAGTGGTAATTTTAACAATATACCAAATAAAAATCCTGTACCGGTCTCTAGCACAGCACTATTCGGAAATTCAGGATCATAATGCACCAGAACTGTCTTGCCTTCGGCATATTTTCTCAAAGTCTTTTTTACACTACTTTTCATGCTGGTGGAGCCATCAAGGGTGCTTATGCTTGAGCCATTAAATCCTTTTCCATCAACGACATAATCGTATTGAACATTGGCTGAGTACATCTCTTTTCCGTCAGTATCTCTCGATTTGTTTAATTTGGAAAGTGTAATAATTCCGTCAACTGTGGGCCAGGATTTGGAAGCTTCGGCTTCTTCGGCCATTGGTTTTGTAATATATTGGTATGCTAATAATCCTATAAAAAAGAAAACAATAGCAACAATAATTGTTTTAAAAATAGATGGTTGTCTTTGCATAATTAATTACTATTTAAATTCTATTACTTATTAATAATGCCATAAGAATGAAAATGAACGTATGTCATCATTTTCATTCTTATGGCATTAGTGTATTTATTTAGTCGATTTCTGATTGGTTTTCTAATTTTTCTATTTCTCCTACCTCATCAACACTTACAACAAATCCCTTTTTCTTGCTAAATGATTCGCCTCGAATAAAATACCACTTAGCATCTTTTTTATAAAATTGAATATGTTTCACGTCAAAAGTTCCCGGAGGATAAAGTGCGTTTAATGCATCCTGAAAAGAAGCAGCAGAAGCCTCATTATCGAGTTTAAAACTTGGCGCTACCAAGCTTTTCAGCTCAGCTTCTTCAAGCAGTACTTGGTATTCCCCATTTTGGGCATAAACAATAAATGAAGATTCGGTATAACTGTTATCACCCAAATCCGTTTTGGCAGTGACGGAATAAAACTTTGCAGCAAAAACCTTGTCCAATGCAGCCGATTTTATAGGATTTTTGAGGTATTCTATTTTGTTCTTTAAGTAGGCGTGTATGGCTTCCATTTCATCATCGCTAACTGTTTTTGGTTTTATGGTATTAGGTGTTTTGGTATTATAAACCCAAAACTGACCCTTGCCACTTGCAGCCATAAAGTTTTCGTTGGCTGCATTAATTTCCTGAATATCAAACTTATTAGCGATTTGATTATACTTTTCGGCAATGCCGGGACGCGAAGCAATAGAAAATCCAGACAATGGAAATTTGCCATTATCAAATGCCTGTGAAATCCAATTATAATCTGGATTAGTAATCGTAAAACCTGGAAGTTTATTTTCGCCTTCAGTAGAAATAACCATATCTGCACTGAAGAAACCAACCGTCTGGCTCAGATTATTTTTAAAATCCATAACATAAACAGGCAAAGAATCGTCGTCTGCTAACTCAGTGAATTTCACAATAACATAACTATCATGCACATCTGAAGTGCATAAAACCCTTAAGCTTTCATCTTTAGAAAAATCCTCAAAAGCTTTGGTTTTTATATTAAATATTTGAGGATGTTCATTAAAAATCCTTCCACTCAACACTAGCTTCGATTTAACAGCAGATACGCTTGATGGCATGGGCATTACCCCTTCTTCAGTATATATTTCCTTAAGCTTATTGGACTTAAAATTAAAGGAATAAATGGCATCAAACATCGGCACACCCGTTTCTTCATTTCTTTTAATCGTTACCAAATAGAGCAAACCATCATCGCTAGGAGCAATATATGCAATCGGATTTTCGGGTAGTTTTACATCAAACTTTTGCTTCAACTCCCTCTTTTCCAAGTCGTAAATTGCCAAATTTGGCACCTCGCCAATATTTTCTACCACGATCATATTAACTTCATCAGGAACAATAGTCGCAGCTCCGATTTCTTCGAGGGTAAGAATGGGATAATTTTTTTGCGCGTTTGTTGACGCAAAACAAGCAAGAACAATGAGTAATAAATATATTCTTTTCATGATACTTTTTTTAAAAAATTATAAATCGAATACTTACGACAATTATATTTCCAGATCGCTAACATAATTCATGGTCGTAATTTTCCCGTTAGAGTCAGTTTCTACAACGAATCCGTTTTTTTCTCCAAACCATTCTTCGCACACCAAAATCCATTGGTTTCCTTTCTGAACAATTTCGTCTTCGGAGCCGGTAGCGCTGTCCAACAACAAATTTAGCGCATCCTTTAATTGTGAAGCTTCCGCCTGACTATTTAGCCTGAACTCGCTTTTTATAAATGGCACCAATGTCTCAGCATCCATTATCTCAAGCATCTTTCCGTCCTTTTTTACCAAAACTATTTCTCTGTACCCACCATTGTTATTGTAATGCGGAATAGTTTTTACCTTAAAAAACGCTGCATCGAAAGTGTTTTTTACTACGCCAGCTTTTAAAGCATTGGCTTCTATTTCTACCTTACTGGCAATCAGTTCATCAAGCGCTTTATTTTCTGTTTCGCTCAACTGACTATATGCCGAAAAGCTCAAAAACATGGCTAAAAGAAAAAATAATTGTTTCATTATAAATTGGTTTTAATATTGATAAGTTGCTATTATTTTTTTAAGGACTGGGACAGAATTACTTTTTGAAGCTTCAATGGTTAATTTCTTCACCAGACGAAGTTTCCCTTCAACCATGGTGAAATACCAAAAATCTGCTGATTCCTCAGCATCTTCTGCGTGCGAAATACCCGACTTAGCAAAACCATACGACACAGCATAAAGCTGGTTGTCATTTAGATATACCTTAAAATCCTTTTCTTCGCCTGCAACAAGGATCGTGCTTTGATAGCCGCTAAATTGATGCTTATCCAACTCCAAACTTTCGGAAAACTCCCAGCCAATAAATTCATTTTCAGCTAAAAGTATTTTAAGTGTATTTACCGGATAATTATAGGAAAAAGGCTCGCCCATTTTAATAGTTGACTTCGACTCGGAGCCTTTGGTTTGTTCGTAAGAAGTATAGGTAATTTGACATGAATCGCCTTCCCAACTAAATGACCCTTTTACTTTGTATTCACGCTCGCGATCCTCCTTTTTTATCATCGGATGAATGATGTATAAGTAGTTTTCGGAAAGAAATACCGACGGTTTTTCGACAATAGAATTTATTGTTTCTTGAAGTTTTACCTTACTACCACAAGCCTGCGCAAAACCACTAAATGCACTACCCAAAACTATTGCTATTATAAAAAGCTTTTGCATGATTATTATTTAAACTACAGGGCTCTACCCTAATCTTTTGTCCAAATTCTGGTATTCAAATTCAGTTCTTTTATAATGGTTTCAATCAGGGTAAACAACACATACATCTCTTCCACATCGCTGTAATTTACGCCCGACTTTTTAATATTTGGTTCAAACAGATTTCTGCTAAACGGGATGGCGCAAAACACATTTTCGCCCTTAAACGAGAAATACATAGTTAAACCGTAAGTTTTATAAATATTTACAATGGCTTCCATCAATACTGGCGTTAAAATGTAGCGCGCTTCTTGCTGACTGGTTCCATAAACTGAAAAGATTTTTTCAAACTCTGGGTTTTCTAGTTTAACCAACTCGCCAAAATCTTTACTTTTTGCCTTTTCTTTCCCAAATATATTGGTTAAACCACTATCCTTTTCTGGAAAGATAAAGGTCTGTCCTTCAATGTTTTTATTGAATTCTGCTAAAAAGAAAAGTCCTTTAAAAATAGTATTCCACTCGGTTACCGTGTTCCCATCACTATCAGTACGGGTGGTTTTGTATTCTGTTTTTAATTCTGAAAACTTGAACGGGGTTTTATCTATTTTCCCAACAATAAGGTCGTCGCCATTAAAACGTTCAGCTTTAGGCCTAAAAATGGCAGCTTTATGGTATTCATAAAGCTCAATATGTTTATCCGGGTTGTATTGGTAAGCTGGATTTATAAGCTGAACTACTTTGCGTACCACCTCGTTTTTAAATTGTTTATGGTATTTTTTATAAGTTCCGTAAGCTTTAAAACTGCTGTAAATTGCTCCAGCGATAAAAACAATTCCACCAATAATTTCTACAGCAGTAGAGCAGTTGGACAAAAAGAGAAATGCAACAATTCCGCTCGCAATCGCCAATCTTCTCCACCTTTTTACAAACTTCCGCATCTTTTCCATGCCAGCCAATTGCGGTTTCAGCTCAGTTTCGTATAGGCTTTTAATTTCTTCTTGTGATACCATTTTTTTAGATTGAAGGAAAATTATGAAATAAATTAGAGCTGTTTATTACTGGATACAGTGTTTACTTCATGCTTCCTCTGTTTAACTTATAGCTACTAAAATAAACTCTTCACATCCACATTTTGTCGTTCAGTTTCAGGAATTACAAACACCTCTTTACGCTGCATATTCATCATACCAGCAATAGTGTTTTGCGGAAAAGTCTGAATGCCATTATTATACAAAGTAATTACGGCATTGTAAGTACGTCGGGCTGCCGAAATTTGCGATTCAACCTCATTTAATGTGCGTTGCAGATTCATAAAGTTCTCGTTGGCTTTCAAATCGGGATAATTTTCGACTGCCACCATTATGCCTTGCATTCCAGCCGAAATCTGATTATCTAAAGCTACCTTTTCTTCATTACTCAATTTACCCGAAGTAGCTTGCGCCCGCATTTCCGTCACTTTTGTAAGCAATTCTTTTTCGTGTGTAGCATATTGTTTTACTGTGGCAATCAAGTTCGGGATTAAGTCGTAGCGCTTTTTTAGCTGCACATCCATTCCGCCAAAAGCATTTTCTACTTCGTTGCGACGGCGAATTAATCCGTTGTACATTGAAATTACACCTACAAAAAGAATAACTACTGCTGCTAAAACGATGATTAATAGTGTTGACATTTGTTTTTATTTTTTATTGTTAAACTGATTTTTTACCTGAAAAAAGCTGTTCGATACATTCTTAAATCGTCGTTTATAAGTCTTAATACTGCGTGTAACCCCAAATATTATCAGCCCAAAAACCAGTATGGGAAATAGAATACCTATCCAGCCAATCCCACCCTCGTCATTACTTTCTGATTGCTGCATTTCATTATTTGGATTAGCCGATTGCATTAATTCCTGCTCCATTTCTCGAAGCGCCATCGCATTTTCTGTTTCCTCTTGGGTTGCATCAAGTTCTTCCTCAATCGCGTTCTCATCTTCTCCAAAACGCAGCTCTTCTTCGGCTTTAAGTTTGGCAATTTCCTCTTCTGTGAGCCCCAAATCTTCAGGGTTTAAATCACCAACCCTAGCTTCCAATTCATTTATTTTCACCTCTAAAGCTGTCCACTCTGGCTCATTTAATTCCGGTTTGAGTTGCTTAACTTTTTCTCTGATTTTTTCGATTTTTCTAGCAGAAAGCATCATTTTCATTGCAAATATCCCTCCCTTAACGCCTTGCCGAAATGTAAGACTATCCGATCCATTTTTTTCATGCTCTATGGCAAATTTCGCCCCCTCAGCCATATTCTTTCGTGTAGAATTAACAGCATCGGTCATATCTTCGATTAGCTCCATCGCATCAGCGTTATCAACTAAAGCTACTGGAATTTCGAGCTGAATTTCCTCTACTTTACTTTTATTTGATCCACAGGCTGCCATTATGAGGGCAAGAAAACTGATGTAAATAATTTTTTGAGGTGTCCAGCTAAATACTTATATTGTGGGATAAATTTTGATTAAAA
>CAZOEV010000139.1:0-6959 GCA_964578915.1 uncultured Lentimicrobiaceae bacterium | reverse complement strand
AAAACAATTTGAAGATAGCGATGGCAATACGCTAGGGATAGTAACAAGAAGACAAATTGGTTTTGAAACATCCATCGTTCTTGTAGTTTTAAGACAAAGTTTAGAAGAATTTGACAGCAATCCAACTCAGTTAGCAACAGAAAAATTTATAACCGATACCGAAATCAAAGATGAATTGGAACTATTTCTGGAGGAGGGCTACAACAAGTTGAAATTTCAAAAAGATTTGGATAGCTACATTAAAAAAGCTGTAGAATTAGGCTATTTGAAAGAAATAAGTAAGAAAGATAATGAAACGAAATACCAAATTCATCGCATAATCAAAGAAAAAATAACACTGGATATCTTACAGAATTTTAAAATTAAAATACAGGAATATGTTGAGTCTGTTTAGTACAAGTTCTGACACTGCGGGTTTCAGACTCCAATATATGGAAGTGTTTAATTGGGGAACATTTGACAAAAAAGTGTTCAGGATAAACCCGCAAGGAAATAATACTTTATTGACTGGTGCCAATGCCTCAGGGAAAAGCACCTACATAGACGCTTTACTTACATTGATAGTTCCTGCGAAAAGAGACCGCTTTTACAATCAGTCATCTGGTGTTGAGAAAAAAGGTGACCGAACAGAAGAAACATACGTGTTGGGACATTACGGAAATATTCAGGAAGAGGGAAAAAATTCGACTTCTACACAAAAACTGCGCGATACAACAACCTATTCAGTAATTCTTGCTCATTTTAAAAACACAGACCAAAAACAAATTACAATATTTCAGGTGCGCTGGTTCTCAAATAGTGAGCTAAGAAGACAATTTGGAATTGCTCACGTTCCGCTTGAAATAGAAAAGGATTTTGGTCAGTTTGATTCAAAAGGACTGTGGAAGAGACGGTTGGATAAAACATACAATGCAAACAGCAATAAAAAGAAAATAGAATTTGTAGATGGACCAACTGCTTATGCCGAAAGAATGTCCAACTTATTCGGAATGCGTTCGGTAAAAGCCTTGAGTTTATTCAATCAGGTAGTAGGTGTAAAAGTTTTGGAGGACTTGGACGAGTTCATTAGAATAAATATGCTGGAGGAACAAGATGCCGAAGCGGAATTCATCCAACTTAAAGAAAGTTTTTTGACTCTAATGGATGCAAAAACCAATATTGAAAAAGCCAAAGAGCAAATTGCACAACTCTCTCCTATTAATGAAATTGCAAACCAACTGAACAAAATCAAGGACAGTTTACTTCAATTAAAGCAATCGAAAGAAACGGCTGTCTATTGGTTTGCGAAGAAAGGTTTTGAATTAGGAGAAACGGAACTTGAAGAATGCAAAACCAAGTTAATACGACTGAATGAGGAATTAACGGAACTGAGAAATCTAGAAACAGACTTTAAAAATCAGGAAACAGATTTAACCGTTCAAATAAAATCAGATGAAGTCGGCAGTCAAATTGAAAAACTCAAAACAGAGATTTCGAGATTAGAAAAAAGCAAAAAATTAAGAAGTGATAAACTTGACGATTACAACAAAATCGGACAAAATATAGAACTGAGCATCAATCCAAATGAAGAAACTTTTGCTGAAAACCGAGAAAAGGCAAAACAGTTAAAACAAAGCACACAGCAAAAAATTGAAAATGAAAGTGAAAATCTTCGTGGATTGAAAAATGAAGAAGATAAACTAAAACTAGACACAGAAGATTTAGTAAATATCATCAAAACGCTTCAAACGAACAAAAACAATATTGCAGGTCGGGTTGCCGAAATACGTGAAGAACTGATTGAACATATTGGTGCGACAAAAGAAGAAATCCCTTTTATAGGAGAGCTGATTAAAATAAAAGAAGATGAATTGGCTTGGGAAGCTTCTATAGAAAAAGTGCTACATAATTTTGCGTTACGGTTAATTGTTCCACCAAAGTATTATTCAAAAGTAAATGAGTATGTAAACGGCAACAATTTACGAGGAATAATCAGGTATGATAAATACGAAGAGCAAGATTATCTCAAAAATTTACGCTACAAGAATATCAATGAAAAATCCTTAATCAATAAAATTGAAATAAAGCTAAGAACACAATATGAGGAATGGATTGAGAACTATTTGGAAACACAGTTTCAGTTTGTTTGCGTAGATAATCTTTCAGAGTTTGAACGCTATTCTGAAATGGCAATTACGCAAAACGGTTTAATAAAATTCAGGAAAGGGAAGCACGAAAAAGATGACCGTCCAAACATTTCGAGAAAAGAAAATTATGTTCTGGGTTGGGATAACAAAGAAAAAATCGCGGCATTAAAAAAAGAATTAAACAATCTACAAAATCAGCAAACTGAGAATAAGAAAGCAATTTCAAATAAAAATACCGAGATGAAAAATTTAGGCACATTTAAAGATGAATGCCATAATTTATTCTCAAAGTATGAGAAATACGATGATATAGACTGGCAAACCTATGCCAACCAAATACAGGAAAAAGCCGAGCAGAAAGAGGATTTGGAAAGAACCAACGACCGAGTAAAAAAGTTGCAAGAACAATTAGAGGAAGTTCAGGCAGATTTAAAACAACTTTCAGAAGTTGATATTAAAAACAAAGACAGGGCGATTTTCCAAGAGGAAGCAAGAAAAGAAAAAGTTACTGAAACAATAAATTGCAATAAAGCCATTCTTGAGCCTTTAGGGAATATTGATATTTCCAATTTTGAAACACAAAATCTCGATTTGCTAAGCATCGAATACACAGACTTTGAAACAAGTCGCAAAAAATTTCAAGACGAAAATTTAAAAGAAACAAGAGAACTTGAAGGACAAAAACAAAAGAATGAAGACAAAGTAAAAATTAAAATCAACGCTTTTAAACGTCCTGCAGAAGAAATTACAAACAAGTTTAAAGATTGGCGTTCTGATGTAAGTTCATTGCCTGATTCAACAAATATAGAATTCATTAATGAATATCAGAAGTTTTTGGAAAGATTGGAGAAGGACAACCTCCCAAAATTCGAGAAGAAATTCAACGACTATTTACAAGAAACCATTACAAATAAAGTAGGTGATTTCAGAATGTTTTTTGAAAACTGGTCGGATTCAATCAAAGAAAATATTAAACATCTGAATGATTCTTTGAAAGAAATTGACTTCAAAAGCAATCCTAAAACATACATTCAACTGGTGTCTCCCAACAAAATAAATGATGAGGTAAAACAATTTAGAAACCTATTAGAAAAGGCGATTCCAAATGTACATCAGATGAACTTGTCGATAGATGGAAGAAAGCATCATTTTAATGAAAATATTCAACCATTTATTGAGAAATTGGATAACGAAGATTATCGCAGAAAAATAATGGATGTTCGTTCTTGGTTTAGCTACAAAGCAGAAGAGTTTTACAAGGAAACAAATGCCAAATTCAAAACTTACGAAGGTATGGGTGCAATGTCAGGTGGAGAAAAGCCACAGCTAACTTATACAATACTTTGTGCAGCCGTTGCTTATCAATTTGGATTAATAAAAGAAGGATTACAGAGCAATTCATTCCGATTTATAGCAATTGATGAAAGCTTTACAAATCAAGATGGCGATAAAGCAAAATATCTATTAGAATTATGTAAGCAGTTACATTTGCAATTTTTGGTAGTAACACCAACTACTAATATTGATATAGTGGAACCATATATTTCGTTTGTACATTTTGTAGAACGTAAAGAAGAAAGACACTCCTGGCTATATGATATGCCAATTGAACAATTCAAAGAAGAAAAATCGAATTTCCTGACTCAATGATTATACCACAAGAAATAAAGAAAAAAGCTGAAAGGAAGTATGTCGCTTTTCTTCAATCATTGGTTGAGAACCAACCTTTTGAAAGACTTGCAATACTTAGTGATAAAACATACACAAAATCATCTTTGCCCGAATTCGAAAAAGAAATACATTCAATTGTCAGCCAATCCAAAGAGAAGAAAGGATTTGGTTATACCATAGAGTTTCAACAAGTAAAAACAAAATATTTAGGCACGCAAGATTTACCAACTTCCATTTACTTTGATATTGAAAAAGATTTTTTAAAGTACATAGAAAAGGAAAAAGAAGTTGTATTATTCAGTGAAAGCATAAGTAAAATCACTAATTCGTTTCCAGAACTAAAAGTATGGATAATTAAAAACCCAATAAAGGTTATTCAAAATCAAACTGAATGGGAAAGTATTTTGAAAGTGTGCCGATATTTCATACAAAGTCCTAAACCAAATTTGTACATAAGAGAGCTGCCGATAAATGTGCATACGAAATTTATTGAACAAAATCAAAGTATAATCAAAGATTTGCTTGACATATTAATTATAAAACATATTAACAAGGAAGAACAGCAATTTGAAAAAAGATTTAATCTGAAATACGCAGAACCACAAGTTAGATTTAAAATACTTGACAAGGAAGTTAGCAAAAAATTCTTTTCGGGAATTGACGATATTGCTCTTCCAGTAAGCCAATTTGAAGCACTTAATTTACCAATAGAAAGGATAATCGTCTTTGAAAATAAAACAAATTTTTATACTGCATTGACTCTTCCAAAAATGGATAAAGCCATAGCTTTGTTCGGAAGTGGATTCGGTGTTTCAAATCTAAAGAATGTCTATTGGTTTGCAAATAAAGAATTGCTTTACTGGGGAGATATTGACGTACAGGGATTTGAAATTTTATCACAGTTTAGGGGGTACTTTGGACAGACACAAAGTGTTTTAATGGACAAACAAACATTTGATAAATTCTTTGAAAATGACAACGGTACACCGTCAAGTATTTCCACGCAACTTAATCTCACCGAAAAAGAGATGCGTTTATATGATATCTTAAAAACAAATAACTGGCGACTGGAACAAGAAAAAATTCCGTTTGACTATGTTAACAAATATTTTGACAATGAATAATCCAGCCCTTCATAGCCACACACATTGCCAAGACGCTCAAAACCCAAACGCAAACCAAAAGCTTGTCAAAGAGCGTGTCTTTCATTGCGCAAAATAGAAAAATAGAAAGCACGATTGCACAATAATGCTAAACGAAATGTAGTAGTAATTTAAAAGTGTCATTCAGCACTTAATAAACTTTTCGGCAAGTCGAAGAGCCATGCAAGTTAAAAACCCGCAATACGCATAGCTGTATAGTTCACGATTCCCAAACCATCAAACAGGAGATCCTGAAACCATTTCAGAATCTCCTATTCGCAAAAATACCTTAATTTTCGAGCAGCAACATTTTATGGCTTGAAATTTGATTTTCTATGCGTAAGATGCAGAAGTATATCCCAGCATTCATTTTGCGCATGCTTCCATCGGTTCCGTTCCAGATAATCCGTTTCTTTCCGGCAGACTGATACCCCTCGATCAGGGTATTGATCTTTCTTCCCATGACATCGTATATAACCAGAGAAACCTGCGTGCCTTGGCTCAATTCATATTCGATGGAAGTTTCTGAAAGGAAAGGATTTGGGTAATTTCCAAGCTTTAGTGAGGTGTTTCTGGGAAGTTCAGCAGTTCCGGTGGTGAGGTCATCTACTCCAAATAGCTGCACATCGTCAATGTTCCAGCCGCAGTAAGCCCAGCCACCGTCGGTGCTGCCCATAGTCCAGCGCAAGTAAACCGTATCCTGGTTATCGGCTAGGGCAGAAATATCCAGCAAAGATTCTTCCCAAGCACCTGCCGTCATTTCGCCTTCGTTGGCCCATACTGTAGTCCAGTTTAGGCCATCATTGCTGACCCTCACAAAAGCATGATCATATTCAGGCACTTCAACACCTAGCCAGCGCATAAATTTGAGCTGCACACCATAAAGATTAGCACAATTGATAGCAGTGGAAGTAAGGTGTTTCTCTGTCATATTATTGGGATAATCTCCTGCGAGGTTGTAACCATAAACGTTATCACCTGTATATCCGGCGTTGGGATCAGGAGAGCCGTGCTCTCCGCCTAGTCCCTGAGGCTGACCAAAAGCCCAATTTGGCTCGGCAGTCCAGCCCGGGTCCTCATCAAAAGGCCATTCGTATTTTAATTCGCCAGCACCTACGATTAAGACAACTTCCCTTTCGGTATCTCCAATATGTCCAGTACTATTGATAATTTGTATTGTTGTTGGATAGGCTCCTGCGGCAAGTGAATTCGCATTTTCATTGATTTCAAAAGTGATATCAACAGTTTCCCCGGCATCAAGCGTCCCCTGAAGCGTTCCAATTAAACTCAACCAACTGGCAGTACCTTCATTGATTACTTCATAATCCATTGGATCAGCTCCCTTATTTTCGAGCGTATATACTTTGCTTTCAGGGTCGAAGATGCCACCTACATCTCCTTGTGGATGGAAGCTTTCCGTAGGACTTACTTTCATTCCCGTCATTGTAGTTAATGCCTTCACGCAAAAATTCCCTGTATGCTGATAGCCTGCTGGCTCATCATAAGTATAAAAATCCAGCCATTCGTCATCCAGCATATAATAGCTTTCGTCTTCCTTGGCTGCCGATTCTACAATCGTCCTGTATTTGGCGCCTAGCAATACCGGCACATCGGAAGTGCGGTCATAAGCATAGCCTCCATCGGAAAGCGTAAGATGCAGATAGAAATCATCTTCTGGAGTGATATTCACAAAACTGTCCAGATTAATCGTGTGGAAACCTCTTACTGCAATAACGCCTTGCGCCGTAGTTAGCACATTCTGCAACTCGCTACCGTCAAAGTCATCATAAACACTAACCGAATAGCTCACATTATCTACGGCCGTAAAAAGGCTGACTGCTTTCAGGGTTTCATTTCCCTGGCCGATAAATTTATTGAATACAGCGGTAGCGCTATTTAGTGTATCCCTGAAGCCGTGATAATCATGGAAATAGACATTGTCATATAACATTGGTTCCACATTGCGGTAGGTGATTGCACCCATTTCAGGGTGGCGCACGCTATGTTTATCATAATAAGA
>CAZOEV010000138.1:0-6967 GCA_964578915.1 uncultured Lentimicrobiaceae bacterium | reverse complement strand
GCAAAGCCGGAACCATGAATGTAACCTACTCGGGCTACTATGGCATTCAAAATGTGGCCAATACTATTAATATGCTCGGCGCTGATGATTATCGTATGCTCATGAATGAAGGTGCGCGCAATGCAGGTCTAACTGAACCTTTCGACCTCAACGAAATTGCAAAACACAATACCAACTGGCAAGACGAGATTTTTGAGTCGAACGCCCCAATGGTAAACCATGAAGTGTCGGTTACTGGTGGTTCAGAGAAATCTTCCTACGCTTCTTCCCTCTCCTATTTCTCTCAACAAGGAATTATAGGCGGTGAAAAATCACAGTTCGACCGTATAACAGCGCGCATCAACTCTACCCATCAGGCAACTGAAAAATTCCTTTTCGGAAATAACCTAGCCTACTCCCACATTGTGCGCCGCGGAATTAGTAGCAACGCCTCTTTTAACGGGGTTTACAGCAGTGCGCTTAACCTCGATCCACTTACCCCTCTTTATGAAACCGACCCTGCAATTTTAGCGCAATATCCATACTCGGACGAACCAGTGCTTACTGGATCGAATGGCCAGGTTTACGGCATCTCCAATTATGTTGGTGCTGAGGTGGTTAACCCAATGGCTTTACTCGAAATTCAAAACCAGGAAACCCGGGTAGATAAAATTGTAGGTAATGTGTTTGGCGAATACGAAGCCATTGAAGGCCTCAAAGTGCGTTCAAGCCTTGGTATTGACCTGGCTTATGTGCTCAATGATTCCTTCAGACCCCTTTTCTTCCTCAATGGAGCACAAAATAATACAGAAAAAACATCTGTTTTTAAAGGTATGGACCGCTATTTTACTTGGCAATGGGACAATACCATTTCCTATACTAAGAAAATCAGAGAACATCAGTTTTCAGTACTTTTAGGTACTTCGGCTAGTGAATCAAAATACGAAGATCTCACAGGTTTTAATGCCAAAGTATCCACTGCTGACCCTGACAATGTATATCTGGATATGGCCACTGATACCGCTTGGATTGCCACTGGAGGAGCCTACCATTCAGCACTTTTCTCCACTTTCGGACGTATCACCTACGATTTTAAAAGTCGTTATGCCTTCACAGGTATTGTTCGCCGCGATGGCTCCTCAAGGTTTGGCGCCAATAACCGTTATGGAATTTTTCCCTCTGTAGGTTTTTCATGGCTGGTCTCTGAAGAAAACTTTATGCCCGAAATTGATCAGCTTAGCTTTCTCAAGTTAAGGGCTTCTTATGGTATCAACGGAAACCAAAACATTGGTAACTATCAGTTTGTTTCTACTATTGACAAATCACGCGGGTATATTTTTGGTGCAGGCCGCATTGTTGGTGCTTCACCTTCCTATATTGAAAACGCTGATATCCGCTGGGAAGAGTCAGAACAGCTCGATATTGCGATTGATTTGGGTGCTTTTAACAACCGTTTAAATGTGACTGTGGATTATTACATAAAAACTACTAATGGCTTGCTCGAGCGCATTCCAATTCCAGGTCATGTGGGCAACGACCCACCAGTAGCCAATGTGGGAAGTGTTCAAAACCGTGGGGTTGAATTGTCAGTTAACTGGCGTCATATTCTAAAAGACCTTAAGTATTCTGTTGGTTTTAATGCCGCCTACAACAAAAACAAAATGACTAAAATTGGCAACGAAGACAAGGTTCTAACTGGAGCTTCATGGGCTGTGGCAGGTATTGTTACACGTGCAGAAGAAGGCTTGCCAATTGGCTATTTCTGGGGCTATAAAACCGATGGACTTTTCCAAAACGAAGCTGAAGTGTTTAGTCATATCGGCAGCACTGGTGAATTATTGCAAAGAAATGCTCAGCCAGGTGATGTGCGCTTTGTTGATGTTAATGGTGATGGAAAAATTAGTGAAGACGACCGCACACAAATTGGAAACCCCACACCCGACTGGACTTTGGGCTTCAACGGTTCAATAGAATACAAACAGTTTGATCTATCTCTTCTGCTTATTGCTTCTTTAGGCAACGACATTTTTAATGGTGCCCAAAGGCAGGATTTAAGATATACAAATCGCTCCGAAGATATTCTTGATCGTTGGAATGGAGAAGGAACTTCTAATACGATTCCACGTTATACATGGATTGACGTAAACAACAACTACCGCGTTTCTGATCTTTATATTGAAGATGGTTCCTATATGCGACTCAAAAATATTCAAGTAGGTTATAACTTACCTAAAAATGTTATCGATCGAATTGGCGCTGCCAATTGGCGATTTTATATCTCAGGCGAAAACCTGCTAACGCTTACAGGATACAGCGGCGCTGACCCTGAAATAGGTGCCATGAGTTCATTCGATATTGGCATTGACCGGGGTATTTATCCGCAAGCCAGAATTTTCCGCTTTGGTACTACCATTACTTTCTAATCGTTAAAAAACGCTTTATCATGAATAGAAAAAGTCAATTTATAAGTTTGATACTCTTGCTGGCCATTACTTTTACAGCCTGTAAGAAAGACTTTCTGGAGCGTAATCCGCTTGATCAGGAAGTGAGTTCAAGTTTTTACAAAACTGAAAACGATGCTATGGAAGCCCTCGTTGGCGTGTATGATGTGCTTAACTATCAGTCGCATCCCGGAATGGCTTGGGCCCCCTTTGTAACGGTTTCCGATATCCTTTCGGACGACTCCTTTGCAGGCGGCGCCGATGCCAATGATGGCCAGGACGAAAATGAACTCAACACCTTTAATATTCCGACAACAAACCTGATGGTTCATACCACCTGGATGAAAAATTATATCGGAATATATCGCGCCAATTTACTGCTCGAAAAAATCGATGGTATTGATGCCTCCGATGAGTTTAAAACACGCCTTATTGCTGAAAGTAAGTTTCTTCGCGCCTACTTTTATTTTGATCAGGTGCGTTTTTTCGAGAATATTCCTTTGCTTCTTAAGACCATCAAAGGACCATCCGAATATAGTCAGCCTCAAAGCACACCAGCAGCAGTTTATGACCAAATTGCATTAGACCTTACAGAAGCCATGGCAGACCTGCCCGAACTAATTATTCCTGCAGAGGGCGGTCGTGTTTCTAAATGGGCTGCCCAGGCATTGTTAGCAAGGGTTTATCTATTTTATAATGGGGTTTATAATGCAGAATTAAATGCAGGTGAAACTGTTATCGACCGCGCTATTGCACTGAATTATCTGGAAGACCTGATCACAAATAGTGGCCACGACTTATTTGAAGAATACGAAACAAATTTCAAATTGGCCGGCGAATTTGGTACCGAATCGGTTTTTGAGATTTCCTATGGTGACACACCCGCCTGGTGGGATTGGGAATATGCCCGTGGTGGCGAAGGAAATCTTGCTGCACAAATGCAGGGACCTCGCGTTACAGGATCAGACAGCTGGAATAGAGGCTGGGCTTTTGCTCCTGTTAATCAGAAACTAGTCAACGCCTTAGATGGTGATCCACGGCTTGAATATACAGTCCTTTTTCAGGAAGAATTGGATGGAGCGCTTTCAATAGGCTACCAACACACAGGCTATTTCTCCAAGAAATATACTTCGGATGCGGAACATTGGGGAGCCGACGGACAGTTTGAACTCAACCGCACCTGCAATTTCCGGGTGATCCGTTTTTCTGACGTACTATTGATGGCAGCTGAGCTTGGCAGCCCGAATGCACAAAGTTATCTAGATCGTGTGCGTGCACGCGTTGGCCTGGAAAGCGTTCCGGCTACCTTAGATAATATCCTGCGTGAGCGCCGCTTAGAGCTTTCGCTCGAAGGCATCCGCTATTTCGATGTGCTCAGAAGAGGCTTAGGTTTTGCCAATCAAGAATTTACTGTGAATGGACTACGTGGCCCCAACTATGTAGGCGATCAGCAAATTTTTGATGTTACATTTAATAGCTCTACCAAAGGCTTTTTTCCGATTCCTCAAACAGAAATGGACTTATCAGCTGGCGGCTTCAATCAAAATCAGGGTTATTAATTAATAGCTGATTTAATTAGATTAAATATTGACCTTCAAATCCTTAGTTTAATCCATGAATAAAATCCCACAGATTTTATCTAGCTTGATTATTGTCTGCTTTTTTCAGCAACTCAGTGCTCAACAACAGTTATCTAATATCGAAATGAGAATTGACAGTTTGTTGAATAAAATGACACTAACTGAAAAGATTGGACAGATGACCCTTTGCCAAAGTCCTGAAAGCCAAAATGCTGATGCTATCGAATCGGCCATTCGTTTGGGCGAGGCTGGTGCACTGCTCAATGAAACCAATCCAGATCGTATCAGACATTATCAGCAAATTGCTGTTAATGAAAGTCGACTCGGCATTCCACTTCTTTTCGGACGGGATATTATTCATGGATTTAAAACTATTTTTCCAATAAATATTGGACTTACTGCCAGTTTTAATCCTGAGCTAGCGGAAGAAACAGCGCGAATAGCAGCGCTTGAAGCTACTAGCGTGGGGGTAAACTGGAATTTTGCACCTATGGTTGATATTTCGCGAGATCCACGATGGGGTCGCATGGCCGAAGGTTTTGGTGAAGACACTTATCTGACTACTAGCTTAGCATTAGCAATGCTAAAAGGTTTTCAGGGCGAAGATTTAAGTTCTCCAAGCAGCTTGGCAGCTTGCGCCAAGCATTTTGCTGCTTATGGAGCCGCCGAAGGTGGTCGCGACTACAACACCACAGACATTTCAAATGTTGAGTTGTGGAATACCTACTTCCCTCCATTTAAAGCACTGGCCGATGCCGGAGTAGCAAGCTTTATGACAGGATTTAATGATTTAAATGGCGTGCCGGCATCTGGAAATAGCTTTTTATTTAAGGAAGTACTTAAAGACAAATGGAATTTTAACGGTTTTGTGGTCAGCGATTGGGCTTCCATCACCGAAATGATTACACATGGCTTTGCAGTGGATGACAAAGATGCCGCACACAAAGCTGTGCTTGCCGGTGTGGATATGGAAATGGCCACAAAAGCTTATACACACCACCTGGAAGAGCTTCTAAATCAGGGAAAACTGAATATAAGCCTGCTTGATGATGCCGTAAAACGAATCCTCAGGATTAAATTCAAACTAGGACTATTTGAAAGACCTTTTGTTGATAGCTCCCAAATCATTCAAACACCACCATTGGAACATCTTCTGCTGGCTCAAAAAGCGGCAGAACAAAGTATGGTATTGTTAAAAAACGAGGGACAACTACTTCCACTTGATAACACAGCAAATAAACAAATAGCACTAATTGGCCCCATGGCTGATGACCGTTATGAGCAGCTTGGCACTTGGATTTTCGATGGTGATACCAATTTGAGCATCACACCATTAACAGCATTTAGAGAAAAATTTGGAAATGCTAATATTCATTATACCAAAGGACTATCAAATACCCGTAGCAATGACACATCAGCTTTTAGTCAGGCGCTAAACCAAGCTAATAAAGCGGATATCATTTTCTTTATAGCCGGCGAAGAATCCATACTTACTGGCGAGGCGCATAGTCGCGCTTTTTTGGACTTGCCCGGCGCTCAATCACAGCTTTTTCAGCAACTCAAAAAAATGGGAAAGCCAATTGTACTCGTGGTAATGACCTCAAGGCCATTGACAATCGGCAAAGAGCTCGATCAGGCCGATGCTGCAATTTATGCCTGGCATCCTGGAAGCATGGGTGGACCAGCTTTGGCCAATATTGTCTCTGGCGCCATAGTGCCTTCCGGAAAATTACCAGTTACTTTTCCTAAGGCCGCTGGCCAGATTCCCGTTTATTATAACCATAAAATGACGGGAAGACCTTCTTCTGCAGAAAACTTTGTACCAATGGAAGACATTCCGGTACGTAGTTTTCAAACCTCGTTAGGTAATACCAGCCACTATATGGATATTGGATTTGACCCACTTTTCCCATTTGGCTACGGCCTCAGCTACAGTAGCTTTGAATATAAAAACGTAGAATTATCAATAAGCGAACTCACTCAAAATGACAGCATTGAAATTAGTTTTACGCTGCACAATACCGGCGATTATAAAGCAACAGAAATTGCACAGCTTTATGTGCGGGATTTAGTTGCTTCTATAACTCGTCCTGTTAAAGAACTCAAAGGATTTCAGCGTATTACTCTTAATCCCGGAGAAAGCCGCATAGTTATTTTTGTAATAAAAGCCGATGATTTAGGCTTTTACGACAAGGATGGGAAATATCATATAGAAGCTGGAGCATTTCGTCTAGGCGTAGGCGGAAGTTCAGCTATTACATTATCGCATCAGTTGCTTTTGAAATAATTAAACCTATGAATAAACACGATCGCTACACTTTAAAATTGACCATGATTGTTGCATTGGGCGGCTTTCTGATGGGTTTTGATGCCTCTGTAATTTCGGGCGTGGTAAAGTTTATTGAGCCTGAATTTGGTCTTAGCAAACTTCAGCTTGGCTGGGCTGTAAGTTCGCTCACCCTAACCTCAACACTTGCCATGATGCTTGCAGGTCCGTTGAGTAGCAGTTTTGGCCGGCGCGTAATTTTGCGTTGGGCAGCTATTTTGTATGCCATTTCAGCCATTGGATCAGCATTTGCTCCCGATTTCCTAACCCTAGTATTGGCCCGCATGATAGGTGGATTTGGTGTAGGTGCATCACTCATTATTGCACCAGTTTATATCGCCGAAATAGCACAGCCACATATTCGCGGTCGCATGGTTTCATTCAATCAGCTTAATATAGTGCTGGGTATCTCTGTTGCATTTTTTACAAATTACTTGATTCTGCAATGGGGTAAAAGTGACGCTGCCTGGGCACAAAGCCTGGGATTTGGTCGCTATAACTGGCGTTGGATGCTTGGCTTGGAAACCATTCCTGCAATCGTTTATTTCGCAGCGCTTTTTGCCGTTCCAAGGAGTCCACGCTGGCTTTTCATGAAAGACAAAGAAGAAGAAGCAATTCGTGTACTGCAGCGCATCACCGCT
>CAZOEV010000137.1:0-6973 GCA_964578915.1 uncultured Lentimicrobiaceae bacterium | reverse complement strand
ATCCTGAAACTTATAGTTTTATCAATTATAATTTTGAACATATAATTGGCAAAGGCATTGTTATTATTGACGGTTTCCTGTATTTAGTTTTGAATAATGGCGTTGGAATTATTGACCTAGATGCCATGGTTGTTGCAGTCGATCTTTTAATTGAGGATCCGGGTAGTGCAAATTTTATCGCATTTGGCGATATAGCTTTTGACTCGCTTCACAATTACTTTTATGTTACAAAAACAGACTTCGCTACTTTTGGTAATGGTTCTGTTTATGATATAAGTGGCTCTTTTGTAAGGTCTTTTCCCGCTGGTATTTCAGCTGAAGCATTAGCTGTAAATTACACCACATATACATCGCTGGAAGTGGCAGAAGCTACTGAAGTTATGGTTTATCCAAATCCAGCTAAAGATTTTATCAGAATAAAACAGGCCTCCAAAGAGAAAGTGATTACTGTTAAAATAATCAGCATGCAAGGTGACCTTGTGCTTAGTCAGCAGTTAAATAATGAAACTTCTGCTTTTGATATTTCTGCTTTAGCTTCAGGAATTTATTTTATTCAGATTCAGTTTGACAATGGCTCAAGAACGACACGCAAAATTGTAAAGCAATAGCTATGAATAAGTTGCATCTTATAATCTTGCTGTTGTTAGGCTTTGGAAATCAGTTGCAGGCACAATTTTCACCTCCTGCCGGCCAAGCCGGAACAGATGCCATTCATGCCGATAGCAGCTGTTTTATCAATTGGGCGACGAGCTGCACAGTTGAAAGAGGGTTGATGCAAATTGACAATCCAGAATTGGGCTATTCCGATTATGGTAGCGAAAACGATGCCTTGGGAAAAGCTGATAATATTGTGGTAAGTCTGGGCGATGGAGGCGAAGCAGTTATGCAATTTGCTTTTCCTTTGTGGAATGGCACTGGCCCAGATTTTGCCGTTTTTGAAAATGCCTTTGCTGATGAGTTCCTCGAATTGGCTCGCGTTGCAGTTAGCAGCGATGGGCTTAACTATTTTGAGATCCCGTCAATATCGTTAACACCTGCAGACGCTCAAGTTGCAGGTTTTGGCACCTTGGATGCCACTAAAATTCATCAGCTTGCCGGAAAATACCGTGTTTTTTACGGTGTTCCTTTTGATTTGGATAGTATTCCAGATAATTTACTACTCGATAAAATGTCGATTACTCATATCTTAGTCAAAGATGTAGTAGGGAAATTGGATGTGGAGCTGGGAAGTTTTGATTCTCGTAATCAACTGATTAATGATCCGTGGCCTACGCCTTTTCCCTCTTCAGGTTTTGATTTGGATGCGGTAGGTGTAATTCATGATGCTTCAAATTTAGCTGTTGATGAAAAGAATGACCTAAACTTCAGATTTTTCCCAAATCCTTTCGTTGACAAAATAAACTTGAAAGCTGCTGACAAGAAACAGTTTAGCTTAAGTGTTTATGACAGCTTTGGGAAAATTATTTTTGAAAGCGAATCATTGCATTCTGGAGACCAATTTGTAACTTCCGAATGGGAAAAGGGCATTTATTTGTTTCAGCTTAAATCAGCAAATAAAACAAGCATTTTTAAGATGCTAAAGCAATGAGAAACCTGATTGCAATTATTTTTTTAGGTTTAATTGTCCTGTTAGCTAACAATCCGGTTGAGGCACAAGCGCCGGACACGCTTTTATTGGAACAAGTAGAAGTGACTGCTGTTGCCAAAAAAAACAGTACCGAAAGATTGAAACAAACCATTGATTTAGAAGTGATTGCTGCACATCAAAGCCATTCTATGGCAGAGCTTTTGCAGCAAAATAGTCAGGTTTTTATCAAAGATTACGGCCCAGGATCGCTTGCAACAGCTTCTTTTAGAGGCACAACAGCCAGTCACACCCAGGTGCTTTGGAATGGCGTTGCAATAAATTCACCAAATCAGGGCCAGGTGGATTTCAACAGGCTACCGGTTTTCTTTGTTGACGAAGCCCAGCTGGCTTATGGCGCCCGGGCTGCTGTTCAGCAAGGCGGTTTTGGCGGCGTGGTGGCATTAAACAATAAACCACAATTTAGTGAAGGCTTTAAACTCTCTGCAAAACAAGCCTTTGGAAGTTTTAATAGCTTTGGTTCTTACCTTGATGTTTCTTGGTCAAATACTAAAATTAATATGCGAACCCGCGTTTTCACGGCTTCAAGTGATAATGATTTTGAATACCTGAACACAGCACCTATTGAGCCGCGCAAAATGAAACAGCAAGATGCTAATTTCCTGGATCGAGGATTTTTGCAGGAGTTTCATTGGCAAATTGGTGGTGGTGTATTAAGTTTAACAAGTTGGAACCAATGGAATGACAGGGATTTACCCGCCATAATGACAAATGTTGACCGCGGCGGAAATCCAGAGGAAAGACAAGACGACCGCTTTCACCGCAATATTTTGAAATATAAATACTACTGGAATAAGGCTTCAATAGAAATTAAAACGGCCTTTTTTAATGAACAACAGCATTATTTTTTGCGTACAACTTCTAACTATGGCGAATTTGCCACGGTTTCTTTGATCGATTCCAAAAACGAAATTAATTACTGGCAAAACTCAGTGGTTTTTGAACAAAAAATAAAGCAAAAGTGGCAGCTCATTGCAAAGGTGGATATCAGCAAGCAATCTGTTTTTTCGACAAATTATGAAGATGAAAAATTTCGTAATCAGCTTTCAGTTCAGTTGGAAGCCGTTTATGAAGGTAAAAAAGGAAACAGTTTGCAATTTGGTGCTCATCAGGATGATGTGGATGGCACGAGCATGATTTTTTCTCCCTATTTTATCTATTCAGGTTTGATTCAATTTATTGACGGCTTGAAATTTACGACAGGAATTAGCCGCAATTTCAGACTTCCGGGACTAAACGATCTGTATTGGCATCCCGGCGGAAATCCTGACTTAAAAGCAGAGGAAGCTTCGCAAATTGATTTTTCTTTGCAGTATGAAAAACGCTGGTCAAATGCTTCAGTTGCCGTTAATGGTGGTCTTTATGCTTCAGATATCAATGATTGGATTCAATGGCGGCCAACAGCTTATCGTTATTGGATTCCAGAGAATATTTCGCATGTTTTTGCCCGGGGAGCTGAATTCTCACTTGCTGGTAAAATGACTACTGGCCGTTTTCGTCAACAAATACATTTCAATTATGCCTTTACCCGAACTACCGATGAAAGCCCTGTTGCTCAAGTTGAAAACTCACAAGGCCGTCAACTGATTTATATTCCTGTGCATCATGCCAATATGATGTATATAATTGGCTACAAAAATTGGGAAATTCAATATTCAGTGGTGTTTACGGGAGCTCGAAATACGAGTTTAAACAAAGAAGATTTTTACGGTTTTAAGCTTCCGGCTTATACTTTACATCACCTTGCTGTTACAAAAAATTGGAATAATTTTTCCGCTGAAATACGCATTAATAATTTGTTAGATAAAGATTATCAAGCTATTAAATGGCGTGCAATGCCTGGACGAAATTTTGCTGTGGCGCTTTCTTATCAATTTCAAACTATTAAAAGATGAAAAATAATATCCTTTGGCTGCTAATCTTACTCCTTGGATTTTCGGCCTGCACAAAATTAGATGACGATAAACCTATTATTCCCATTAATGCACAATTGGGGAAAGGATTTTTTGTATTAAACCAGGGAAATTTCACTTCTGGAAATGCTTCTTTGTCATTTTTTAATGAAGATTCATTGAAAATTACTAACAGTATGTTTTATCGGCTGAATGGTTCTCCGCTAGGTGATGTGGCGCAAAGCATTACATTTTGGAATGATGAAGCGTTTCTGGTGGTAAATAACAGTGCTTATGTTTATGTGATAGATTCCAAAACAGGAATTTTTAAACGCCGGATAGCCGAGTTGGAATCGCCAAGAAATATGTTGATTATCGATCAAAATAAAGCCTATCTTTCAGATTTTCAGTTGAAAGGCTTATTTGTTTTTAATCCTATAACGATGGAACCTTTAGGGATTATAGAAACTGGTAAAACTACCGAAGCAATGGCATTGGTTGGCGAAGAAGTTTTTGTAAGTAATTGGTCTAGTTACAATCAGACTACGCAAAATAATACCATTCAGGTTATCGATACCCGTTTTGATAAACTTGTTGACAGCATTGAAGTAGCATTGGAGCCCAACAGTATGGTGGTAGATAAGAATCAGAAAATCTGGGTTTTATGTAGCGGAGGTTTTATGAATGAAGAAGTTCCGGCATTGTTTCGTATTGATCCGGTAACAAGATCGATCGAGAAACGCTTTAACTTTCCTTCTATCGAAAGTTCGCCAGAGCAACTGAAAATCAATGCAGCAGCCGACCGTATTTATTTTATTAATAAAGACATTTTTTCAATGCAAATCACTGATGATCAGATTCCAGAAAGTCCGATAATAAGTTCTGGAAGTCATAGTTTTTTCGCCTTGGGATTACACCCAACTAACAATACGGTACTGGTTTCTGATGCAGGAAACTATGTGCAAAATGGCTGGGTATTTCGCTATCAAGACGATGGCATACTTATTGATTCAGCTCAGGCCGGACTAATTCCCGGATATTTTGGATTCAATTATTAAAACTATATATTATGAGTAAAGTAGGCGTAAACTGGTCAGGTGAAATGGCCTTTGAGGTTGAAGTTAACGGTTTCAAAATTCCTATCGATGCAGATGAAAAGGTTGGAGGAAAAAATGGTGGCCCGCGCCCCAAACCCTTGCTTCTTGCTGCTTTGGGAGGCTGCACAGGTATGGACGTAATTTCAATGCTAAAAAAAATGCGCATTGAACCCAGCTATTTCAATGTGGATGTTGATGGCGAACTATCGGAAGAACACCCAAAATTTTACCATAAAATTCACATCACTTATACGCTAAAAGGCAAAAATATTGACCGTGAAAAAGTAGAGAAAGCTGTCAATCTGTCACAAGAACGCTATTGCGGTGTAAGCGCGATGCTTGAAAAGAGCTCAACCATCACCAGCGAAATCATATTAGAAGAGGCATAACAAGCAAGCGAAATCAAGCCTTTAAAATTGGGGAGACTATTTCAGTGAATTCATTCAGAATCATTGAGGTAGCTCCCCATATTATTTTCCCGTCAACAGTAAAGCAAGGCACTTCAAGTCGCTGCTGATTGGCTAATAAAACTTCCTGATTTGATTTGTTAGCAGGATTCGTCAAAGCAGCTATCGACACACAAAATGCAGATGTAACTTCTTTGGGATCAATTTTCAATATTGGCGCTTTGGCCATCCAACCAACAACAGGCAAAACATCGAAATTACTGGGCGGGATATAAATTTCGGTTAGTTGACCGATTGGATTTATAGCATTTTGCGACACCCCAACTTCCTCTTCAGTTTCGCGCAATGCCGTATTAATTAAGTTTTTATCGAAAATCTCATAGCGGCCACCCGGAAAGGCAATTTGTCCGCTATGCACACCATCATATACGTTTCGTTGAATAAAAATCGTTTTAATATCATCGCCCTCAGGGAAAAGCAATATAAGAACAGCGCTTTTTCTAGGCAATTCTTTGTGCTGCCAATTGTTGGCAAAGTTGCGTCGTGTGGCTGGTTCCATTTGTTGGTGGATTGCTTTGCCTGGCAATGGCTTCTTTAGGCGAGCCTGAAGCGCATTTACAAAATCGGGCAGGGAGGGCAGTACGTTTTTCATGTTGCAAATTTACACAATCAAACGATCATAGGCATTTCGGCTTTAAATAATGGCACGCTAGTTCAAGCAAACTGCCATTTATTGCGGCACTATTTTGTGCAAACACTTATTTAATAGAAATTAACAACACAAAAGCGTAAAACTCGTTATATATTTGTACTTTTAATGGCTTAAAAGAAATTAGATGATTCATGACGAAGGAAAAAGAAAGCATATTGCCGGCAAATGATGAAGTGATTGAAAAGGAGCAAAATCTTGTGCTGTTCAATGATGAAGTAAACACTTTTGATTTTGTGATTGAATCACTTATGGAGATTTGCGAACATACGCCCGAACAGGCGGAAACCTGCGCTTGGATCACCCATTTCAAAGGCAAATGCGCTGTGAAATCAGGCTCTTATGATCAGTTAAATCCTTATAAGCAAGCACTTTTGGAAAAACATTTAACCGTTAGCATTCAATAATTATGTGGACAATTATACTCGTTTTAATCGCTGTGGGATTGCTTATGGTTTTGCTTGAAATTTTGGTGATTCCTGGTGGTGGAGTTGCAGGTATTATAGGTATGGCTATCATGGTAGTTGCGGTGTTTCTTAGCTATTCGCGCCTCGGCGTGCCACAAGGACATTATGTGTTGGCAGGAACAATTTTAATTAATATTTCAGTTCTTGCGCTGGCTTTGCGTTCAAAAACCTGGACACGCCTTATGCTGGTGAAAAATGTAGATAGCCGTGTTAATACTTTTGATGAAACAACGATCAAAGCAGGAGATAAAGGTGTAACGATTTCACGCTGTACCCCTTCTGGCAAAGCATTGATTAATAATGAGTTTTATGAAGTGCATTCCCATTCTGAGTTTATTGATGAGGAAGAAGAAATTGAAATCACGAAAATTGAGAGAAACAAAATTTTTATTAAATCTTTAAATAAATCCTAAGTTATGCAAGACCTCTATGTATTGATTGCCATTGGATTGGGAGCGATATTCCTGATTTGGTTTTTGTTTTATTTTATCCCTGTTGGGTTGTGGTTTACTGCGCTGGTTTCTGGTGTGCGCATTTCACTGCTACAGCTTATTTTGATGCGCTGGCGTAAAGTGCCGCCTTCTGTTATTGTTAACAGTATGATTGCAGCTACTAAGGCTGGCCTTGTGCTAGAACGCGACGATCTCGAAGCCCATTACCTCGCCGGAGGTCGTGTTGAGGATGTTGTAAAATCACTTATATCAGCAGATAAGGCTAATATAGAGTTGAATTTTAAAACCGCCACGGCAATTGATT